>NZ_JACJED010000025.1:0-69343 GCF_014163885.1 Pseudoalteromonas sp. SR43-2
ACATATGGTCACTCAGTTTCAATTGAGACTCTAATTTGTTTGCCTCGCTACCTAAGTAGTTTGGCTGTTAGAACTCAATCTGTACGAGTGCCCACACAGATGATTGCTTTATATTGTTAAAGAACATTTTGAGTCGCTTTAGCGTCTCAAGGGATGCGAATAATACACCCTTTATTTTTCGAGTCAACACTTTGTTTTAAACTTTCTTTTGGAAGATTTAAAACCGAAGTTTTATTTAACTCTCTGAGTAGTTCGTGCCTCGCTATGCTTCGTCCGCTGCGCGTCGCCATATCCCGTCTCAGTGGGGTCGCATTATAGGGAGCGGCGGATTTTACGCAAGCGTTATTTGCATAAAATAGTAATTAAAATTAAGCCCCAAGCAAGCACACATGATAAGCACAAGTTACCCACAAAACCCTGTTGATAACTCTGTTTTTTAACTATAAAACTAAACACTTTTATCCTGATGTGATAAGTTGCGGTCACTTTTTTTAACTCATGTATTTAGGCAGTATCCATGACAGACATAATAAATAGTATAAGTGCCCTTCTATGGGGGCAAGTTCTCGTCTACTTATTAATAGCAGCGGGCCTCTTCTTTACTTTTCGACTAGGCTTTATTCAATTTGTGCAATTCCCACATATGTTCAAAGTTATGTTTGGTTCTCGTAAATGTGCCGATAACGAAATTTCATCCTTTCAGGCTTTTTGTACTTCATTAGCAGCTCGTGTCGGTACTGGTAATATGGCAGGTGTTGCTGTTGCCTTATATCTAGGTGGCCCAGGTGCTATTTTCTGGATGTGGCTTATTGCATTAATAGGTATGGCTACAAGTTTTGCCGAGAGTACTTTAGCTCAGGCTTATAAAACAAAAGATGCAGATGGTAATTTTAGAGGTGGCCCTGCTTATTATATGCAAAACGGTTTAGGCAAACGTTGGATGGGAACTTTATTCTCGTTATGTTTAATTTTAGCCTTTGGTTTAGTATTTAACGCAGTACAGTCAAACTCTATTGCTGCAGCATTTGAAGTAGCGTTTGATGTACCTAAGTACATAGTAGGCATTTGCTTGGTTATTGGCTCTGGCATCATTATTTTTGGTGGCCTAAAAACAATTTCTCGCTTTGCTGAAATGGTTGTGCCATTTATGGCATTAGCTTACCTGCTGGTTGCACTTTATGTATGCGCCATTAACTTTACTGCACTACCTGATGTGCTAGTGCTTATTATAAAAAGTGCTTTTGGTATTGAACAAGCTGGTGCTGGTGCTATTGGATACGGTGTCACACAAGCGATGATCCAAGGTATAAAGCGTGGTTTATTCTCAAACGAAGCTGGTATGGGTAGTGCAGCTAATGCCGCGGCTACTGCGACGCCTTACCCTCCTCACCCAGCATCACAAGGTTATGTGCAAATGTTAGGCGTATTTATTGATACTATTGTTATTTGTACAGCGACTGCTTCTCTTATTTTACTATCGCAGCAATTAGTACCTGAATCTGGTGTTATGGGGATTGAACTTACACAAGCAGCATTACAAGAACATGTCGGCGACTGGGGTACTTACTTTATTGCTATTGCTATATTGTTTTTTGCTTTTACTTCTATTGTGGCTAATTACTCTTACGCTGAAACAAATTTAATGTTTTTAGAGCACAACTCTAATAAAGGTATGTTTATCTTTAGACTTGTTGTTTTAGGTATGGTGATGTTTGGTGCTGTTGGTGAGCTTGGTTTAATTTGGACGCTGGCAGATATATCAATGGGTTTAATGGCCATTGTAAACGTTATAGCGCTATTTATGCTTTCAGGTGTTGTTGTATGGCTTTCAAAAGACTATAACGAACAACGCAAAAAGGGCTTAATACCCACCTTTGACAAAAGTAAGCATCCTAAACTTGCTAAAGAGGTTGACCCAGCGGCCTGGGAATAGAAAATAATCAGCGAGCTACGGCTCGCTTTTTTAGTTCTAAAAATAACAAATACTACGCTTAATCATCTCATTACTTATAAATAAAAAGTTATATTAATTTTAAAACTATTTTATATTTAATTACGTAGGACATATGAATTAAGTTATCTATAAAAAGGAGAGCCGATGGATGACATGACAAAAAAATACAGTATAGACACTACTGATTACCAAGTTGGGCAAGATAATGTACAAAAGTGGGGATTTGATATCCATAACCCAGTATTTGGTATAAGCGCCTTCTTAGTTGTTTTATTTGTAATACTTACCCTAGTTTTTGACCCTACCGTTACCCGTGATGCACTAACCTCGACTAAAGACGCAATAATTAATCAATTTGATAGTTACTTTATGTTACTAGCCAATGCCTTTGTGATCTTTTGCGTTATTTTAGCATTTTCTCCTTTAGGTAAAATTCGGTTGGGTGGCGTAAAAGCTCGTCCAGAACATGGTTACATGTCATGGCTTTCAATGCTCTTTGCAGCAGGAATGGGGATTGGCTTACTGTTTTGGGGAGTTGCTGAGCCAACTGCATATTATACTGGTTGGTATCATATGCCTATGGGCGTTGAGCCAAATTCACCGCAAGCACACTCTTTAGCTTTGGGTGCAACCATGTACCACTGGGGTTTACATGGATGGGCGATTTACGCTGTTGTTGGATTAAGCTTGGCTTTTTTTGCATTTAATAAAGGCCTTCCTTTATCTATACGTTCTGTTTTTTATCCATTATTTGGTGATCGCGCATGGGGGTGGCTTGGTCATATCATAGATATACTCGCTGTACTGTCTACTTTATTTGGTTTAGCTACATCGCTAGGCCTTGGCGCTCAACAAGCTACCAGCGGGATAAATTATCTGTTAGGCACTGATTACGGGACTGCTTTTCAAATATCTGTTATTGGTTTAGTAACGTGTATTGCAATTTTCTCAGTTATTAGAGGTATTGAGGGCGGTGTTAAAGTACTGAGCAATGTTAATTTAATTTGTGCATTTATTTTATTATTAGCTGTTATTGCCCTTACTTTCTCTGATGCAATTACTGCTGTTTGGTTTACCCTTGGGGCGTACGTAGAGCACTTTGTACCTTTGAGCAATCCATTCAATAGACCCGATGAAGATTGGATGCACTCTTGGACTGTGTTTTATTGGGCATGGTGGATATCATGGTCGCCGTTTGTTGGGATGTTTATTGCCCGAGTTTCAAAGGGGCGCACTGTACGCGAGTTTTTACTCGTCGTCATTGGCCTACCAACGCTTCTTAGTTTGGTTTGGATGGGCGTATTCGGAAATATGGCAATTACACAAGTTATAGATAAAGTTGGCCCACTTGGACAAAATGGTTTAACTGATATCTCAGTGACTTTATTTCAAGTATACGAGCAGTTACCTCTTTCTAGTTTTATTTCTATTATTTCTATAGCACTCGTTTTGGTGTTTTTTATAACGTCGTCTGATTCAGGATCGCTTGTAATAGATGGTATAACTGCGGGCGGTAAAATAGATGCACCAGTGCCACAACGTATATTTTGGGCTACAGTCGAAGGCGTGATTGCAGCAGTATTGCTCTGGGTTGGTGGCTCGCAAGCATTGCAAGCGCTTCAGTCGGGCGTAGTTACTACAGCTTTGCCGTTTTCAATAGTACTTATTTTAATGTGTGTTGCGCTTATTCAAGGCTTGTTGAGCGAGTATCCAATTTACAAAGCTCAGAGTAAACTGCAATAACAATTTATCCTTTATAAGCGATCCTCAAGGGTCGCTTATAAAATCTTCGCAATTCGTATAACTAAGTGCTTAACGCATTCCCTATACTCCCACCTTAAATTTATTTTTAGACACCGCACTTCTATTACATTCATTAATGCCACCCCTCGTTAAAACTTAGGTGCAGGAGTAATTGCCATGAAAATTAAATAACCAGCGTTCTGATTTTTTGCTCTGTTATACACAGGTGCTCTTATACCAATTCAGTTAATTAACCAGCTGGGATAAAAGTAGTAACGGTTAATTACAAACAGGGAGCTTTATAAATGTATGATGGTGAAACTCTAAGATAATAAAAAGAAATAGATTTTAAAGGTAAGTAGGTATTAAAAATAAGATTAGAGAATTTAAGTAAGAATAATTTTTGAATGTTTTAAAATTAGAAGCAATTTAGAATTTAAGTGAATTTTATCTGAAGATTTTAGTAAAGATGGTGCCCGAGGCCGGACTTGAACCGGCACGACTTGTTAGTCGAGGGATTTTAAATCCCTTGTGTCTACCAATTCCACCACTCGGGCATCGAGTTTGCTAATTAAAGCGTGTGGAGTAAATTATATGGAGGCGGAACCCGGAGTCGAACCGGGGTAAACGGATTTGCAATCCGGTGCATGGCCACTCTGCCATTCCGCCTAAATGTTTCCAAATAATTTGGAGCGGTACACGAGGCTCGAACTCGTGACCTCGACCTTGGCAAGGTCGCGCTCTACCAACTGAGCTAGTACCGCAAAATACTATTTTATCAGCTTTAAATTATCTTGGTTAAACAATTTAAAGTGGTGCCCGAGGCCGGACTTGAACCGGCACGACTTGTTAGTCGAGGGATTTTAAATCCCTTGTGTCTACCAATTCCACCACTCGGGCATCGAGTTTGCTATTTAAAGCAAGTGGATAAAACTAATATGGAGCGGTACACGAGGCTCGAACTCGTGACCTCGACCTTGGCAAGGTCGCGCTCTACCAACTGAGCTAGTACCGCATCATATTAATTCTAAATTAACCATTTTATAAATTACACTTGGTAATGCAATTAAACCACAAAGTGGTGCCCGAGGCCGGACTTGAACCGGCACGACTTGTTAGTCGAGGGATTTTAAATCCCTTGTGTCTACCAATTCCACCACTCGGGCATCGAGTTTGCTAATTAAAGCGTGTGGAGTGTTGAAATGGAGGCGGAACCCGGAGTCGAACCGAGGTAGACGGATTTGCAATCCGGTGCATGGCCACTCTGCCATTCCGCCCCAGTACGGGGTATTAACCTTAAGATAAACTTGGAGCGGTACACGAGGCTCGAACTCGTGACCTCGACCTTGGCAAGGTCGCGCTCTACCAACTGAGCTAGTACCGCATTTTATTTATCAGTTATTTGAATTAGCACATGATGATTTATGTGAACATTCAGGCAACTGATTAATTACCGCTTTGTTTATCTCGGGGGCTATGCCCTCTCAACACGGACGCATTCTACAGAGATTATTAAACGCGTCAATACAAAAAATGCTAGTTTTGAACTGTTTGCTTGTTTTTTATCTAAAACGGTGCGTTATTATACATTTAGAGTTAATTTTTAGTCAATTCATCCCATGCTGCACGTAAATATTGCATCATAGAACTCAAGGTTAAAAAGGTCGCAATGTACAGTAGTCCAAAACTTAAATAGTTCATCCATGTATCATATTGCCAAATCAAACCGATAATGGCTAACATTTGTGCAGCCGTCTTAATTTTACCCATGTTTGATACAGCGACATTACCACGCTTACCCTGCTCTGCCATCCATTCACGAAGTGCAGATATGATAATTTCACGGCTTATTATAATAAGAGCAGGTATGGTCATGTACATTGACTGGTACTGATCAGATAACGCTACAAGTGCGGCACATACCATTACTTTATCAGCAACAGGATCTAAAAAAGCACCAAAAGGGGTTGATTGCTCAAGCTTTCTTGCTAAATAACCGTCTAGTATATCGGTGATTGATGCAAGCCAAAAAATAAAGGCGGCAGCAAAAAAAGCCCAGCTATAAGGCAAATAAAATATCACCAAAAAAACGGGGATAAGAAAAAGTCTAAATGTTGTGAGTGTGTTTGGAATATTCCACATAACTACTTGGATATGTCTTTTTTGCTATATTCGCATGTAGGGCTAGCCCTTGTCATGCAAATGGTTAAATATCTTCTCAGCCATGTCAGGGCTGATCCCAGGAACTTTCTTTAACTGTTCTATATTAGCAGCTTTTACTCCCTGCATGCCCCCTAAATATTTTAATAATGTTTGCCGACGCTTAGAACCGACTCCATTTATTTCTTCTAGTAGTGATTGCGTACGTTGTTTTTGGCGTTTATTACGATGACCTGCAATTGCAAAACGATGAGATTCATCACGTATATGCTGTATTAAATGTAGCGCAGGTGCATCTGAATCCATAGGAATGGTTTTTCGACCACCGTCAATTAATAGTGTTTCAAGGCCTGGCTTACGGCTAGTACCTTTAGCAACACCTACTAACAAAGGCATTTTTGTATGTGGCCAGTTAGAAAAGTACTGCTCCGCGCGCCCCAGTTGCCCCTTACCACCATCAATAAAGATAACGTCTGGAATTTTGTCTTCATCTACTAATTTGTTGTAACGCTTATTAAGTGCAAACTCCATTGCAGCATAATCATCACCACCGGTTATACCCGTTACATTATAGCGCCTATACTCTTTTGTATTTGGGCCTTGTGAGTCAAATACAACACAACTTGCAACAGTGTTCTCACCCATAGTGTGGCTTATATCAAAACACTCCATTCGGGTAATATCATCAAGTCGCAGTGTTGCTTTTAATTGTGCATAACGTTTATTAATAGAGTCTTGGGTACTTTGCTTAACTGCAATACTGTTTAATGCATTTTTATTGGCCAGTTGTAAGTATTGAGCACGCTCACCACGGGTAACTACTTTAAGTGTTACTTTGCGCTCACTTATTTGTGTGAGTGCTTCACCGAGTGCCCCGCTCTCTTCTATTTCAAAAGGTAATATGATTTCTTTTGCAATACGCCCTGTTGCTCCTGGCGCTAAATAGTACTGTCCTAAAAATGAGGTCAATATTTCTTGCTCGCTTGAATCTTTAGGTACTTTTGGAAAATACGTTTTACTACCCAATACTTTGTGATCGCGGATCATTAATAAATGAATACCATTTAAACCATTTAAATGAGCAAAACCAACTACGTCCATTTCAGCAAAATTACCTGATATAGACTGTTGCTCCTGCATTTTACGAAGTAGCATTATTTGGTCGCGAACTTTTGCCGCCAGTTCAAAATTTAATTGTAGGCTGGCTGCTTCCATTTTTTTTATTAAATCAGCAATAACTTCGTGAGATTTACCCGTTAAAAACTTACGGACATAGTCAACTTGCTCGCTGTAATCATCATCCGTAACTTTATTCACACACGGAGCTGAGCAACGCTTAAGCTGATATTGCAGACACGGGCGACTTCTTGCGCGGTAATAAGCATCTTCACATTGACGAACAGGAAATATTTTTTGCATTAACCGCAAGCTTTCAGATACCGCTCCCGCGCTCGGAAAAGGTCCAAAGTACTCACCTTTAATTTTACGGCTGCCACGATGAAACGCTAAACGAGGGTGTTTATGGCTAGTTAATAAAATATAAGGATACGACTTATCGTCGCGTAATAATATGTTGTAGCGAGGCTGGTATTTTTTTATTAGATTATTTTCAAGCAGCAGCGCTTCTGTTTCAGTATTAGTGAGTGTGACTTCGATGTCACAAATATTACTCACTAAAACGCGTGTTTTGCTATCGGTAATGTTACTTCTAAAGTAACTGCTCACACGCTTTTTTAAATGCTTAGCTTTACCAACATAAATAACTTGGTTGTCACTATCAAGCATGCGGTATACACCCGGCTCACTTGATAGCGTTTTGAGAAAATGTACGTGATCAAATTCAGACATAAATTATAGTTAGTACGAAACGTCTATATCAATCATTTTATGACGAATTGCTAAATGGGTAAGCTCAACATCACCACCTACATTTAGCTTTTCAAACATACGATAGCGATAGCTATTTACTGTTTTTGAACTTAGGTTTAAACGCTCAGCTATATTTTGTGCTTTTTCGCCTTTAGTGATCATAAGCATAATTTGCAGTTCGCGTTCAGACAAGCTCTGAAAAGGATTTTCGTCTGTGCGACCTGTCACTTGCGCAAGCGCTATTTGCTGTGCAATTTCAGGGGCAATATAACGCTGACCAGCATGAACACAACGAATGGCTCGCACCATTTCGTCAGAGCCTGCACCTTTAGTTAAAAAGCCATGTGCACCAATTTGCATTACTTTACTCGGAAACGGGTCTTCACAGTTAACGGTAAGCACAATAATTTTTACATCAGGGCAATAACGACAAATCTTTTTAGTCGCTTCTAATCCGCCCATGCCTGGCATATTCATATCCATTAATACTATGTTTGGCGCATGCTGACGACAAAACTGTACAGCCTCTTCGCCAGTTTTAGCTTCACCAATTACTTTAAACCCTCGTACATCATCAAGAATACGCTTGATTCCTGTTCGTACAAGTTCATGGTCATCAACTAAAAGTACATTAATCAATGGAACATCCTCACTTACCTAACAACATGCAATTTAATTAAATTAATTTGCCACAGTAACATACATAGAGCGAAACAATAACTAATATTATTGCCTCGCCCTAATAGTTTAAGATGACGATTTTTCGCTAAATCTGTCAACCCATAACGCAATGATACCATCACCCGTTACATTACACGCAGTACCAAAGCTATCTTGTGCTAAATAAAGTGCAATCATTAATGCAACCGCGCCTTCATTAAACCCAAGCATGCTTGTTAATAAACCAAGCGCCGACATGACTGCACCACCTGGAGCACCTGGTGCTGCAATCATTACTACACCTAACATCATAATAAACGGTAGCATACCCATTAATGAAGGGACTTCCATGCTTGGCGATAAAAACATAACAGCCATTGCACAGGTTACTATGGTTATAGTAGAACCTGATAAGTGAATAGTCGCGCAAAGTGGTACAGTAAAATTAGCTACGTCTTCTTTAACGTTATTTGCTTTACTTGATTGAAGCGATACTGGAATCGTTGCTGCACTTGACATAGTACCTAACGCTGTAAAGTAAGCTGGTAGCATATTTTTAACTAATTCGATTGGATTACGTTTTAATAGTACACCTGTCGCTATATATAAAACGCTTAACCATAACCAGTGCATAACAAGCGCTGCAATCAGTACTACGCCAAATGTTTGCAGTGTATCTACCACAGTGCCTGCCACTGTCATTTCAGCAAATACACCAGCAATATAAAATGGTAAAGCAGGAATAATTACTTTTGATAATAACCCGTCAATCACATCACGGCCCTGATCAGACACCTTTTTAAGCGTATCAAGCTCTAACTGGCTCATGCCTATGCCAAATACAAAAGCAGTGACTAATGCGGTCATTACCCCCATAAGTGGCGGGATTTCTAAATCAATAAAGCTACCAATTTCTGTAGCAACTTCTGCCTCAAATGTAATGCCACCGCTTAAAAAAGGGATAACAGCACTCACTAATAAAAATGCAAGCGTACCGGCAATAATAGTAGAGCTGTAAGCAAATCCGACTGTTTTACCAAGTAAGTGACCAGACCCTTTTGGCAGGCCTGCAATACCTGATGCAATAAAAAATAATATAATAAGTGGGATGGTAAAGGAGATTATTTGACCAATCAGCTCTTTTACTGTGAATAAAAGTTCAACTCCAGTTATAGGTACATATAGTCCAACTAGGATACCGGCCACAATACCGGCAATTAATTTTAAGATTAATTTCATTGTGATTGCTTAATTGAATTTAGATACGTGTTTTTATCATGTTTTAGAGGCATTGTGTGATAAAACTATTCAAGTTACATTCATGTGCGCAAATATTAAACAAACACAGCTTAATTCAATACTCTTTTGAACATTTTTTGACTAAACGAGGTTTTACTCTTTAAATTTTAAATTAAGCCCGCACCTATAATAACTAAAGCACCGCTAATAATTGTTTTTTATTTCGACTGGTTATAAGCCCAATAGATATATGTTATAGCCAAACTTTACTTTAGTTTTTTTAAACTCACAGTAAAGTGTGTTTATATAGTTAGTAGCAAAGGCTATTAACACGTTGATCAGATTGCATCCAAAGGAACATTATGTCTACTATTTTTGAAGATAACTCACTAAGCATCGGTAATACACCGCTGGTAAAACTTAACCGTGTTACAGGTGGGAATGTATACGCTAAAGTTGAATCTCGTAATCCAAGCTTTAGTATCAAATGCCGCATTGGTGCATCGATGATTTGGGAAGCTGAAAAGTCAGGTCAGCTTGTTGAAGGTAAAGAACTTATTGAACCAACATCTGGGAACACCGGTATTGCACTTGCATTTGTTGCAGCAGCACGTGGTTACAAGTTAACGCTTACTATGCCAAACACCATGAGCCTAGAACGTCGCAAGCTATTAAAAGCATTAGGTGCAAATCTAGTACTTACCGACGGTGCAAAAGGTATGAATGGCGCAATTGAAAAAGCAAAAGAAATTCAAGCAACAGCACCTGATAAGTATATTTTATTACAACAATTCGAAAACCCTGCAAACCCAAAAATTCACTTTGAAACAACAGGCCCTGAAATTTATGATGCGCTTGATGGCAAAGTAGACTTTTTTGTAGCCGGTGTTGGTACTGGTGGTACTATTACAGGTGTTAGCCGCTACCTCAAAACAGAAAAAGGTCTAAACGTTAAATCTATTGCTGTTGAGCCAACTAACTCTCCAGTTATTAGCCAAACGCTTGCCGGTGAAGAAATTAAACCTGGTCCTCATAAAATCCAAGGTATTGGTGCTGGCTTCATTCCTGGCAACCTAGATATGGACTTAATTGATGGAGCAGAGCTTGTATCTAACGAAGACGCCATTGCAATGGCACATCAGTTAATGAAAAAAGAAGGTATTTTAGTCGGTATTTCGTCAGGTGCAGCGGTTGTTGCAGCTAAGCGAATTGCTGAAAAGCCTGAAAACGCAGATAAAAATATTGTTGTTATCCTACCTAGTGCAACTGAGCGTTACTTATCAAGCCCAATGTTTGATGAAGAGTTTAGTGAACAAGAGCTAGTACAATAATTAATTTTAAGATTTTTAGAAGGATGCTTTAGGCATCCTTTTTTATTATTTATTATCCAATTTTCTATTTATTACCCGCCATACCTTTACATCTGCATAGATAAACCACACACTTGAAAAAAACTAATTAATAATAATTAATATGAAAAAAATCACGAGTTTATTAAGTTTGGTCATCTGTTTATTTTTATCAGCCTGTGGTGACGATACCAAAACACTCGGCGACACTCCTGGCGATACAGCAACCGCTTATTTTGATGCGCTTTATAACCAGCAAGACCTTCAAAAAGCCAGCACCATGGCAACCCCCAACCTTACACGTATAATGAAATCCTACGGCACCGCTAAACAGTTTTCCCGTAACTTAGTAAACATGCAATACGATGAAGTAACCATTGAAGTTGATATGACCAATATGAGCGTCCGTGAACAATACGGCGATAACGCTAAAATAAACCTTATTTTTACCGGTTATTTAAATGGTGACAAAATTGACGAAATGCGCAGTGTAAAAATGCTTCGTAAAAAGGGCAAATGGTACATAGATAAAATTGTTGCCGACCCTTACGCTCGTTAAAAACAACTGAATTAAACATAAAAAGGCCTTACATTTGTAAGGCCTTTTTCGCTTTAGTTAGGGCGTGTTGATCTTTGTGGATTGAAGTTTGTTCAATCTAGGGGCGATTTAATCGCGGCGCGAGGTTTGTAACCTAGTGAGCTCGGTAACTGCTCCTGCGTTACCCTACTGGCTTACATCCATGTAAGAATAAGTAAAAACCGAGCAAAGCTTCCGCGTCCTGCTCTCGCCCTTGACCTACACCCATGTAGGCAACAAAGAGTTAATCGTCCCTAGAAAGAACCCAAAGGGCAGCGCATGTTTGGCATTTATGCTGCGTTACCGCCTATTTATGGGGAATAACCACTCTACGTAGGCTCTGCCTTGCCTAAAAACCAAACAGCCTGCTGCAAATTCAACCACGAAGGTTCAACACGCCCTAGTATTTAAAGTACTGCGCTACAGCTCACCAGGTTGAAAGTTATCAACTGCAATGGCTTTCTTACGTAGCTTATTAGCATGATGCATTGCATCTGCATCAGTTTGCTCTAACAACTTATTTTCAAGCGCATAATTTATAGCACCTTCAATATCAAGCGTTGCAGGCACACTGCCCTTACGCTGCCATTGTTTTAAGTCTTTAAACTGCGCTTGCATATCATGCATAGCTAAAAATGCGCTTTCCATGACCCCTGTACCTGCATTTTCATCTACATAACATAAATGCGTTAAGCGGTTTCTAAATACACCAGGTTGAGTCATACGCTCGCAAATACTTTGTGCTATTTCATCACTTGGTCTGTGGTAATGGTTTCCCAGCGGGAACACGATACGTTTAAGGATAAAATTAACAACCGGATTTGAAAAGTTTTTAAAGAAGCCATTAAACGCTTGGCCAATTTCAAATAATGAGTTCTCAATTGCATATTTTACAAATGGTAAATCAGCTTGTTGGCGCCCTTCATCTTCATAACGTTTTAAAACAGTTGATGCCAAGTATAAATGACTTAATACATCACCCAAACGCGCTGATATCATTTCTTTACGTTTAAGCTCACCGCCAAGCATTAACATTGCAACGTCTGTACAAATAGCTAAGCCTCGGCTCATTCTACTCAGTTGTTTATAATAAATAGCCGTTTCACCACCTACAGGCGCTTTCGCAAAGTAGCTACGTGTTAAGCCATGCACAAATGCCATGCCTGCGTTACTTGCTGCAAATAATATATGGTTCATTAATAAACCATCAAATTGTTCAAGTGCTGCGTCGTCATCTTCCATTGCAGCGGCTTCCATTTCTTTTAAAACAAATGGGTGGCAGCGCGTTGCGCCTTGGCCAAATATCATTAAATTACGCGTTAGAATATTCGCCCCTTCTACCGTAATTGATACTGGAATCCCCATGTAGCCATGCGCCAAATAGTTATTAGGCCCTACTTGAATTCCTTTACCTGAATGAATATCCATTGCATCATTCATTACCGTACGACCCATTTCTGTCATATGGTATTTAGCAATCGCTGTTACAACCGATGGGCTTAATTTTAAATCAATCGCACCTGCGGTCATTAATCTGCACGACTCAAGTGTGTAAGTTAAACCACCAATACGCGCAAGTGCCTCTTGCACGCCTTCAAATTGCCCAATTGATACACCAAACTGCTGGCGTACCATGGCATATGCCGATGTCATTTTTGAAGCTAAATGCCCAGTTGCTGCACTTAATGCTGGTAGTGATATTCCACGCCCTGCACTTAAACACTCAACAAGCATTCTCCAGCCACGCCCTGCACACTCTTGACCACCAATGATCCAGTCCAGTGGTATAAATACATCTTTACCGTAAGTGGTACCATTCATAAAGGCCATATTAAGCGGATAATGACGCTCACCCGTTTCAACACCCGGATGATCGGTTGGTATAAGCGCACACGTTATACCTAGCTCTTTTTTATCACCTAATAAAGCATCAGGGTCATACATTTTAAATGCTAAGCCGAGTACAGTAGCCACTGGTGCAAGCGTAATGTAACGTTTTGACCAATTTAAACGCAGGCCCATTACTTGCTCGCCATTGTACTCACCCATACACACAACGCCTGAATCAGGAATGCTGCCAGCATCAGAGCCCGCCTCTGGTCCCGTTAGTGCAAAACAAGGAACATCTGTACCATTAGCTAAACTTGGCAGCCAACGATCTTGCTGCTCTTTAGTACCATAGTGAAGAAGTAACTCGCCCGGACCTAAGCTATTAGGCACCATAACAGTGACTGCAGCTGTTAAGCTTTTAGTCGAAATTTTTGACACTATCGTTGAATTAGCAATTGCCGAGAACTCACGACCGCCAAATTTTTCAGGAATGATCAGCGCAAAAAAACCTTCTGTTTTTAGGTAATCCCACACTTCTTTTGGTAAGTCTTTGTCTTTTTGTACAATTTGATAATCATCAAGCATCGCCAATAAGGTTTCTACTTGGTTAGCCATAAATGCGTTTTCTTTATCGCTAAGCTCTGGTTTTGGAAAGTGGTGCAGTTTTTGCCAGTCTGGGTTACCACTAAATAACTCACCATCCCACCAAACATCACCTGCTTCCATTGCCTCTCGCTCTGTTTGCGATAATGGCGGAAGCACCTTTTTGAACATTTTAAACGTAGGACGACTAATCAAGTTTAGGCGAATATCTTTAACCGCAAAAATAACCACCACCACGACCAGCAATATTATAAATATTAACATGCGCACATTCCTTACACATTGAATGAAAATAGTAACTTAATTATGACCCATCTTAATTTAAATACAATCATTGCACGACGAGTCGTGAGCCTTAACGCATTCATTTTATTGTTTTAAACATCACTGCTATTATCAACGTTTTAATAACAATAAATTAAAGGAATAGCATGACCCCCTTTCGATTTAAACTAAGTATGAGCGCCTTAATGGTAGCAAGTACTCTTGCTTTAACGGCCTGCGATGCGCAAGTATCTATCGACACTACCGATTCACCACACACTAAAAAAGCTGTAACAGCTAAAGATGCAAATACATTTATAACAAACACAGAAAAAGAACTGAGTGCACTTTATTTAGAATCGAGCCGTGCAGAGTGGATTTACGCAAACTTTATTACTCACGATACATCTGCTCTATCGGCTGAAGTTAACCGTAAAATGACCGAAACAGTCGTGCGTTTAGCAAATGAAGCTGCAAAATACGACGAACTAGAGCTTGATTACGATGCTCGCCGTAAGCTTGATAAACTAAAACTAGCACTTACACTTCCAGCCCCACAAGACGCTGATAAAACAGCGCAACTTTCACAAATTGTCGCAGAGCTTGGCGGGCTATATGGTAAAGGTAAATACTGTAAAGAAGATGGCAGCTGTTTGAGCCTTGGCGACATGACCTCAAAAATGGCCACCAGCCGAGATTACAACGAGCTACTTGATTTATGGCAAGGCTGGCGTGAAATATCAAAACCCATGCGCCCACTTTACGAGCAACAAGTAGCACTTACCAACGAAGGTGCAAAGGAGCTTGGTTATGCCGATACGGGCGCTATGTGGCGCAGTAAATACGATATGCCTGCTGATGACTTTACCACTGAGCTTGACCGTATTTGGGGCCAAGTTAAACCACTTTATAACTCGCTACATTGCCATGTTCGCGCAAAGTTAGGTGAAAAGTACGGCACCGACAAAGTACCTCAAGATCAGCCAATACCAGCGCACTTGCTTGGTAATATGTGGGCGCAAGCATGGGGTAATATTTACGATGTAGTTGCACCAGAAAACGCCGATCCGGGTTACGACGTAACCGAGTTATTAGCTAAAAATAATTACGACGAACTTAAAATGGTAAAAGGGGCTGAAAACTTTTTTACCTCAATGGGTTTTGATGCACTACCAGAGACATTTTACGAGCGCTCATTGTTTGTAAAACCAAAAGACAGAGATGTGCAGTGTCATGCATCAGCATGGAATATCGATAGCAAAGACGATTTACGTATTAAAATGTGTATTCAGCGCACAGGCGAAGAGTTCTCTGTTATTCACCATGAGCTAGGCCACAATTTTTATCAACGCGCTTATAACAAACAGCCTTTATTTTATCAAGAAAGTGCAAACGATGGTTTTCATGAAGCTATTGGCGACACCATTGCCCTTTCGGTTACACCAGGCTACTTAAAAGAAATTGGCTTACTAGAGCAAGTACCTGATGAATCAAAAGACATTGGTCTATTGATGAAAATGGCACTTGATAAAGTGGCTTTTGTGCCATTTAGCTTAATGGTTGATCAATGGCGTTGGCAGGTATTTTCAGGTGAAGTAACCCCAGAGAACTACAATAAAGCATGGTGGGAACTACGTGAAAAATACCAAGGAGTGCAAGCTCCTATCGCACGTAGCGAAAACGACTTTGATCCGGGTGCTAAGTACCACGTTCCGGGCAACACGCCTTATACACGTTACTTTTTAGCGCATATTTTACAATTTGAGTTTCATCGCAGCTTATGTGAAATTGCCGGTAACGATAAAGCCATTCATCGCTGCTCTATTTATAATTCAAAAGAAGCAGGGGATAGGCTAAACGCTATGCTTGAAATGGGTTCATCTCGCCCTTGGCAAGAAGCGCTTGAAACTGTAACAGGTAAGCCGCAAATGGATGCAACAGCAATGCTCGATTACTTTGCACCATTACAAACATATTTAGATAAACAAAACGAAGGCCGCAACTGCGGCTGGTAAATAGCGCTGAATAAAAAGCCCGCTCAAATGAGCGGGCTTTTTATTCATATTCTAATTTTAGTTAAATTAGAACTGTAAGCTTACATTTGCAAAGTAAGCATCATAATCAGAATCATCCCAGTTATTGCCGTAACCTGCTTCTAAACCAACATTGTTGTTGAAAAAGTGTTGAGCACCAAGAGTGTAATCATCATTTTTATTAACTGTAACAAAAACCGATGTTGCTTTGCTGAAATAGTAGTTAGATGCTAATTGCCAGTTACTTGAACCGCCATCAACATCTTCAAACTTACCTTCAACAGTTAAGTAGTTACCTTGCTGTAAATCAACAAAGTACTTAGCTGCTACTGCACGGTAGTCAAACTCATCATCTGCTGTTACTGTAAAGCCGATATAATCAGTGCTGTTTAACTGGTGGTTATATGCTAGGTCAAACACAAACTGATTGTCAGCATCTTCAACATCTACAAACGTTGCTTTTAATAAAAGGTTTGGATTAAAGAAGTAACCTGCAGAAAGTTCAATTACATCCGTGCTTGAGCCAAAATCACTATCGAAATTATTGTACTGTGCACCTAATACAAAATCTTCTACAAAATACTCACCGCCAACGCTAGTAACATCTCCAAAATCATTATCACTGTATGCACCATAAACATTTGTTTGCTTATTGATGTATTCAAATTGATCGTAAGGACCTAAAGTCGCTTTTGGAGAAAAATAATAAGTTGAGTCAACAGTTATTGTGTCATCACCATCTACATCCACGTATCCTACATGGCTGATTGATTGGTAAGTATCTGCAGCTATTGCAGTGGTTGCAGCGCTTGATAATAAAATGCTCGAAATGATAACGGCTAATTTTTTCATTTTAAATTCCCTATAAATATTACTTTTATGCCTCAGCTGTCTAGCTAAAGTCGGGGCGCATCCTAACGTCAAAAAAATGAACAAAAACTGAATAAGAGGGCAAATTAAAACCACTTGAAATGTAAATAATTACAAGCAAATGTAAACAACAGGTATCAAAAAAATCTACGTAACAATAGTCTGTCGTCTTTTAAACTCAAAAAGTAACAAATAAGGTACAAGTTGTCGCTAAATTAAACACAACTTAATTATTCGATAAACCTCATCAATATAACCTCCCCTCACTAAATTTTTCTAATTTCTCAAAATAATGACTATATTTAATTCATTATTTCTGAATTTATAATAAAAACTAGGTTTGTATAAGTGCATATTTTTATCTGTTTTTTCCAATAACCATTATTTACCAGCAAAAAAAACTCCAATACTCATTATTTTATAGCTATTATCATCGACTCTACTTAATGGCTTTAATAACAATCTAGCCATTTATGGCAACTCTATTTATAACTTAAAGGGGTTATTTAGATGAGCATAATAAAAGCCGTAATTATGGTTAGTAAAAGTTTATAGTTAAAAGATCAAACGTTTATAAACAACAAAGCCCGCTAAATTTAGCGGGCTTTTTAATATTACTTTTGTATTAACTAAGTACGGGACTTAATTAAAACTGAAAACGCATGTTAGCAAAGTACGCATCGTTGTCAGAATCATCAGCGTTGTTTTCGTAACCCACCTTTACACCAATATTTTTATTGATGAAGTGCTGAGCACCAAAGCTGTAAGTGTCTTGCTTGTTGTAGTTAGCAAATACAGATGTTGCTTTTGAGAAGTAGTAGTTAGTTTCTGCTAACCATTGGTTTTCTGCGTCATCAATGCTTTCGTATTTACCTTCAAAAGTTAGGTAGTTACCTTGCTGTAAATCAATAAAGTATTTAGCAGCAACTGCACGGTAATCAAAATCGTCGTCTGATGTAAGTGTAACACCTACGTAATCAGTGCTGTTTAGCATGTAGTTGTAAGCTAAATCAAATAATGCGTAATCGTCGCCATCTTTGTTTTCAACTAGTGTTACTTTTGCAAGTAAATCAGGGTTGAAAAAGTAACCACCCGTCAGTTTATAAAGCTCACTGTTAGAACCTGAATCTGGGTCTAGGTTTTCGTAAGATGCGCCAACAACAAATTCATTAATGAAGTATTCACCACCAACTGATGTTAAATCGCCAAAGTCGTCATCAGCATAGCCACCATATACGTTAGTTTGTTTATTGATGTATTCAAACTGATCGTACGGACCTAAAGTTTTTTTAGGAGATAAGTAGTAAATAGAATCTACAGCAACGGTGTCGTTGTTATCGCTATTTTTGTAGCTTAGGTTACTAATTGAATTATAGCTGTCTGCAGCAGCCGCAGTGCTAGATAATAAAATGCTCGAAATAATAACTGCTAATTTTTTCATTGTAAGACTTCCCTATGTACATTGCTTTTTATGCTCTAGCTGTATTGCTAAAGTCGAGGCACATGCTAACGTTAGGAAACTGAATGAAAACTTAACTAACCAGTTGTATTTATTAAGTTAATTGTAAGGAAGTGTTGTAAACTGTAAAATTAAAGTAGTTGCAACATCTAGTCAACAACTACTTAAAACATGTACCGTATTAAAGCGCGTGTTGGCTAATAATTCGGTAAACATCGTTAATATTATCGCCAGACTTAAACTCTTTACTAATTGGTGTTGGATCTGAGCCAACCCATATTTTTAGCTCGGCATCTAAGTCAAAATGGCCTGCACTTTCTTTACTAAACTTGGTAATTTTAGAGTAAGCAATACTCACCATTTCCATTTTAGAACCGGTCATACCTTGCTTATCAATTAAGATTAAGCGCTTATTAGTAAAAATAAACATATCACGTACTACTTTATATGCTTTTTCTACTTGCTCGCCGTCAATTAATGTATTGGCGAGGATTTTTTCTAAATCAGAATCGTCAACTTCGCTTGCATTACCCATAAGTCCGCTAAGTAAACCCATTATACTTTCTCCTGTTTAAATATTTGATTCTCTAACGTATGACCATTAACTAACTGCCTGTACTGCCAGTGTTGTTGATGACAAAAATTCAGTAGTGCAATATCAAGTGGATCGCTCGTTGGCTGATACTCAACTACATATTCTTTATGTTGGCTCATATACACACGACTCACACCTGCAATTGCTTGAAGCTGTTGCTCAACATTTTGATAAGCTTCGCTTAGCATTAATGTATAAAAGTGTTTATCGGTATTATTTGTTTTTGTTTGATGCTCGCTTAGTACGCCTTTATCTAAATGAAGTACCTGTGAGCATAGTCGCTCAAGCTCAGTTAAATCGTGAGAGCTTAAAATAAATGTAGCCTGTTCACTTAATTCTGATACCAGCTCACGTACTTCTCTGGCATGAATCGGATCCAGCCCTGCGGTTGCTTCATCAAGCATTACAATTTGTGGTGCGCCAATAAGTGCTTGCGCTATCGTAACGCGCTTGCGCATACCGTGCGATAAATCCCCCGCACGCTGCTCTGCAATTTCTTTTAAGCCAACTAAATCAAGTACACGTAGCGCCTCAGTTTGGCTTTGCTTAGCACCCATACCTTGTAGTTTTGCATAAAAAGCGAGTTGCTTGTCTATATTAAAACGAGGGTCAAGTTGCGCGTCTTGCGGTAATGCACTTACTTTATTAAATAAAGCAGCGCTCCCTGGCTTATGCCCTAATATTTCAAGGCTGCCTTTACTTGGCCCTATATAACCGCACAACAAACTAAATAAGGTGGTTTTACCCGCACCATTTGGCCCAACAAGTGCCACTGGCGCGCCTTTGTTAATTTCAAAGTCCACATTATTAAGCGCAAGTTTTGCACCATACGATTTACTCAAACCGCTGGCTGTAATTAATGGTCTCATAGTGAGCTCCTTGCAAAAATACGTTGAGCAACGCTTAGTAATACCGCAGTTTGCACAAGGGGAATAGCCACAGCGCTCAATAATGGTAGATTTTGCCCCGCTAATAGCTCTATTTGCACACCCGGAAATAAATAATCAAGCAAGCCTAATGCGGGTATTTGCCATTGCAATATACCAACTACAATACCGCCTGCTGCAAAATATAAAATTGCCAATACAATAGATAAACGCGATGAGCGAGCAAAGGTATTAATTAACGTCATTAGTGCTACAAATGGGCACAAAGTAATCACTAATATTAAAAATATAGAAAGCGCACGGGCAAAACCACCAGCCAGTAAACTTGGATCTCTAAAACCCAATACCGCGAGTGTAGCCACAAGCGTTATACCCACCAAACATGCTAATACTCCTAGCTGCCCTAAAAAACGGCCAAACAGTATTTCAAAGCGAGTGGAGCGCAGTGATAAAAACCTTAGTGTGCCGCGCTCTCTATCGCCTACCGTTTGGTCGCTACAAATAAATAAACCAAAAACGGGAAAGCTATATAAGGCTATTAACCAGTACATAGCAAATTCGGCCTCAGGCCAATCAAGCAGCTTACTTAAACCAATGGAGCCTGATATATCACGGGCTATTTGCTCAAAATCGGGTGCACTTACAATGCCTACTGCCTGCCCTATTGGGTAGCGCAGTATTATTAGCCACACCAATGCAAAGGCTGCTAATGCAATAAGTCCACGTTTTGTTAAAAACATACGTACAAGCTCAAATCCCGCTATTTGCGTTAATCGCCCTACGTTTATCGGTAATGGTGTTGCCATTGACTATCCTTAATGACTTTTTATTTTCTGTTTATTTATCCACACTAAGTGTAAACACCTTGAATTACCAGCAAAAAAAAGCCCACCTATGGTGAGCTTTGTAACAATACATTTAAATGTAACAACATAAATTGCGATATAAATTATAAATGCTGCTTATAAACCTCAAGTGCTTGGCTTAAATCGCTAATTAAATCTTCTACATCTTCAAGGCCAATATGCAAGCGAATAACCGGCCCTAAATCCCAACCTGTATTTGAGCGCAGCCCTTTCATGGTTAAATTAGCCGTTACCAAACTTTCAAAACCGCCCCACGAAAAGCCCATTTTGATATGCTCAAGGCTATCTAAAAAGGCATCAATCGCTTTTTGATTGCCGGTTTTCATCACAAATGAGAACAACCCATTACTGCCATCAAAGTCACGTTTAAAGAACTCATGCCCTGGGCAGCTTTCAAATGCAGGGTGTCGAATATGATCAACAAGCTCATGTTGCTCAAGCCATTTAGCTACTTCTATTGCTGCTTTTTCATGTTGATTTAAACGCACACCCATTGTACGCAGGCCTCTAAGTGCTAAATACGCATCATCGGCACTGGTACATTGCCCTAGTAAGTACGAGTTTTCGCGCAAGGTTGGCCAGTACTTTTTATTAGCAACAGCCACCCCCATCATCACGTCCGAATGGCCGACAATATACTTCGTTGCAGCCTGAATACTAATATCAACACCGTGCTCAAGCGGACGATAATGCAAACCGTTGCCGTAGGTATTATCAAGTATGGTCATTACGCTATGCTCATTGGCTACTTTTACCATAGCAGGCACATCTTGCACTTCCATCGTAATAGAACCTGGAGATTCTAAAAACAACACTTTAGTATTTGGCTGAATGTAGTCTTTAATACCTGCGCCAATGGTTGGCGGGTAGTAGGTTGTTGTAATGCCCAGTCCCACTAAAATTTTATCGCAAAAATCGCGAGTTGGTTCGTACACGTTATCAACCATTAAAATATGATCACCGGTTTTTAAAAACGATAAAAATACTTGGCTAATCGCCGCTGCGCCACAAGGGTATAGTGCACAGCCTTCGCCGCCTTCAAGTTCTGTAATCGCTTCTTGTAGTGCAAAGTGTGTTGTTGTGCCCCGGCGCCCATAAAATAACGTTTTATCGCCACGGGTTTTAGCCGCTTCTTTTAAATCTGCTACAGTATCAAATACAATGGTAGATGCACGCTGTACAACGGGATTTACTACGCCATGTGTATAGGCTTTTTTGCGCCCTGATGATACCAGCTGAGTGTTTTTATTACTTTTACTCGACATTGTTAATCCTTAAGGGTTTATGCGCCAATGCTCAATTAAATAACGAGAAATAGAGTCGGTTCTAGGCAGCTTTAAATGCTCCCCTTCTTCGTGCCAATTACCAAATTGCTCTAAGTCTTCACGACTAAACCATTTTGCATCGTCTAGCTCTTCTTTATCTACGTTAATTTCCTCAGATGTCGCCTCTGCAAAAAAGCCAAGCATAATGGACGATGGGAACGGCCATGGCTGAGATGCAACATAACGTACGTTATCAACCTCTATACCTGCCTCTTCTTTAACTTCACGCGCAACAGCTTGTTCCAGTGTCTCCCCTGGGTCTACAAATCCAGCAAGCGACGAATACATACCAATAGGCCACGCGGCTTGGCGACCTAATAAACAGCGTTCTACTCCGTCAGCAAAGACTTTAGTAACGACCATAATCACTGCAGGATCGGTACGCGGGAATGTAGGATGCTTACAGTTTTCGTTTTCACATACACGAGAATGCCCAGCTTCCACTGAACGGTTTTTACTACCGCAGCGCCCACAAAAACGGTGCGTGGCATGCCAATAACATAAACCTCTCGCAAGGGCGGCTATTGAGGCATATTTAATGGTTACTTGAGGCCCATATTGGCGAATATCAAAAAATTGAGCGCCCTCTATTAAAGGCGTAAGTACGCTTTCATCCAGATCAGATACATCCAATGCAAACACACCATGTTTAGCATTATTTAAACCAACAAAAATAGCACTCGTTAAATCTAAATGCGCCACTTGTTGATACGTTAAATAGCTTACTTTAGGGGTATCTTTAATAAATAGGGTTTGATTATTTTTAACTAAAACCCATTTACTTTGCGCCGACATTTGCGCTTTAAGCCACGATGGGTCTTTACGAAAATTTGAGCCTCTGTCTAGTGGCATGTTGCTGTAATGAAGCATGTAAGTCCTTGGTAACTCGTTATGCTTTAAAATTACCATAATCATTTAGCAAACCCAATTGATTACAGTAATAAAAAAAGCCTATATAAGGCTTAATTCATCTATTACGGCTTTGTATTAAAATCTCTCATGTTGCAGGCACTTAGCTTGCACCTTTTTAACTATTTTTTGCTGTTAAAGGAGCAAAGTATTGTCAATTAAATGAAATTGCTCAGCGCTTTGTTTTAATACCTCAGCAGTTAACCTGTCTGCACCGTATACATCGCACGGTACATTATATTGATTTTTTAAATGCCCAAGTAACAAAGCAAAGTCACCATCGCCAGAGAGCAAAATAACCTTATCAAGATTCTTACCCTGCTCTAACATGTCTATTGTTATGCCTACATCCCAGTCACCTTTTGCACTGCCATCACGGCGTTGAATAAATGGCTTTAGCTTTACGTCAAAGCCAATCGCACGCAAAATATTTTGAAACTGATTTTGCTTTTCATCACCTCGATAAATAGCGTACGCAAAAGCACATTCAATATTGTATTGCGCCTGCATTACCCGCCAAAACGCATTGTAGTCAAAGTTTTTTCCGTAACTCTCGCGGCACGTGTAATAAATATTTTGCACATCAACAAAAATACCTACGCGTGGTTTCGTGCTTTGCTGCTCGTTTTGTAAAGTCATTTAGTGTCCTAGTGAGGATTAATAGCAATAAAAGTAACGTTATAAAATAAGTGTACCTTGCAATTTATATTTAAGTAACCTAAATTAGTTACATACCCTTATGTAACCAATATTGGTTACATATTAAAAAGTAACCATTTTGAGATTTTTATGATTGGTGTGATCAGCGGCGATATTATTAAATCGCAAACAATCCCTAAGCAGCAATACGATGCCATGCTTTATCAACTAGAGCAAAGTTTGCGAAACATTTCGGGGGAGCAAACACTTTGGAATATATACCGAGGCGATGCCTTTCAGTTACAAGTTAATAATCCTGAGCTCCTTTTTAAAAATGCCATACTTGTATATTTACACCTTAAATCGTCAGGTTATGAGCTGCGCCAAAGCTTGGCACTTGGGCAAATAGATAACCCACGCAGCGATATAAAAACAGCAACCGGTTCTGCTTTTACCCTTTCGGGGCAAGGCCTTGATAAAATAGGTAATCAACGCTTTGTTTTTAATATTAACGAGCAGCAGCTCGATGAAAGCTTAAACCTTAATTTAGCCTTTGCCGACGTATTGCTCACTAAAATCACGCAAAAACAAGCAAATGCCCTGTATGTCTATTTAACATCACCAGACAACAGCCACGCGGCACTGGCTAAAGAGCTTAAAACAAGTCGCGAAAACGTAACCAAACTACTAAATTTAGCGCACTACCAACTTATAGAGCGCTTTATTAAGCACACACAACACGTTATAAAAAATATAATTAAAGGAGGTGAATAATGGAATTTTCACTTTTACTGGTCGCGCTTATTATTGGCCACTTACTCGCTGATTTTTACTGGCAACCTATGAGTTGGGTAAACGACAGAAATACCCGTCACTTTAAAGCCAGTAAGCTTTATTTTCATGTACTAGTGCATGGTGTAACAAGTGCACTCATTATTACCCTGTGGGAATACACATTCGGGTGGCAGCAACTAAGCAGTGTTTTAATTGCCACGGCGAGCATTATGCTCAGCCATTACTTTATTGATATAGCTAAATCGTATTCTAATAAAGGCGTGGTGCCTTTTTTACTAGATCAAATAGCGCATATACTCGTTATTATTGCGCTCAGTATTTGGCTAACTGATAATAATAGCTTTATGGCTGCAATTAATAATATGCTCACTGATCCCAACATACTGTGGGTGGTATGCGGTTATTTAATTATTTTCAGTCCCAGCGCAGTATTTATAAGAATGATGTTAGAGCGTTTAACAAGTAACTTTTCAAGTACTGGTAGCTTACCACTTGCAGGGCAAAGCATAGGCATGCTTGAGCGCGTACTTATGCTGAGCTTTATATTGCTTGACCAATTTGCAGGGCTGGGTTTTTTACTTGCGGCAAAGTCGGTATTTAGGTTTGGTGATTTAAGTGCAAGCAAAGATAAAAAGCTTACCGAGTACGTTATGCTCGGCACATTACTTAGCGTAAGTGTTACTTTATTTGTAGGCTTGGGTATTAACTATTTAATCAGGTAGGCAATACAGTAAGTACAAATTACAGACAATAAAAAACGCGCTACTTCTATTAAGAAGGTAACGCGTTTTTTGTGTTGGTTCTTAATTAAACGCCAACACAATCATTAATAATGAATTAATCGTTATTTGTGCGACGACGGCGTTGGCCATTACCGCCGACAGATTCACGCTTTGCCCATGGGTTTTGCGCGCTGTCATCTGTTTTAGCAGCTGGCTTTTTAGAACCACCACGGCGTGGGCCGGTACCATTACCACCATTATTTGGCTTTTTGCTGTTAGGCTTGCTGCTATCAGATTTAGGCTTATTAAAAGGCTGCTTTTTCTTAGGCTTTTTAGCCGGTAACGGACGAGCATCTAATGCGCGCTCTGCTACTGGATTAATAGGCTCAAAACCGTCTTCTTCAGCACGTGGAATAAGCTCACCAATAAAGCGTTCAATACCATATAAATCAACAGCATCATCAACCGTTACAAACGAAATCGCATGACCCGACGCACCAGCACGGCCTGTACGGCCAATACGGTGAACGTAATCTTCATATACGTTTGGTAAGTCGTAGTTAACAACATGCGGTAATTCAACAATGTCTAAACCACGGGCAACAATGTCTGTTGCTACTAGTACGCGGACTTCACCACTTTTAAAACCATCAAGTGCTTTAACGCGAGCACCTTGTGACTTATTACCATGAATAGCAGCGCCTGTAATATCATCACGCTCTAGTTGCTTAACCAAACGGTTAGCACCGTGCTTTGTACGGCTAAACACTAACACTTGTTGCCAATCGTTAGTGCGAATCAAGTGGCTTAGCAATGCTGTTTTACGTGTTTTATCTACCGCGTAAACGCACTGAGTAACACTTTTTGCAGTGGTATTTTTTGCTGCAACTGAAATTTCAACTGGGTCATTAATTAACCCTTTTGCTAATGCACGAATTTCATCTGAAAATGTAGCCGAAAACATCAAGTTTTGACGTTTAGCAGGCATTTTAGCAATTAAGCGTTTAATGTCGTGAATAAAGCCCATGTCTAACATACGGTCAGCTTCATCGAGTACAAGCACTTCAACGCTATCAAATTTAACTGCATTTTGATTATGTAAGTCGATTAAACGACCCGGCGTTGCTACTAAAATATCAACACCTTTACGAAGACGCTGCATTTGTGGGTTAATTTTAACGCCACCGTAAACTACAAATGAGCTCACATCCGAATGCTTAGCGTACTCTTCAACGTTTTCGCTTACTTGCAAAGCAAGTTCACGCGTAGGCGTTAAAATAAGTGCACGTACGTGGTTACTTTTAGCTTTAGGGCCCGACGACAAGCGCTCAATAAGTGGTAACGTAAAACCCGCTGTTTTACCTGTACCTGTTTGCGCTGCTGCCATAACATCACGACGTTCAATAATTGCAGGAATTGCTTGAGCCTGAATCGGCGTTGGCGTTTCATAGCCCTTTTCTAAAACCGCATTAACCAAAGACTGTGATAAACCTAAACCTTCAAAACTCATATAAACTCTCTTTTAAATTAGGCTACGTTAGCCAGTTGCGCGCATTATACCTGTAGTAGCTAAGAATGCATGCCATTATTTGCGTTGCTGGCAATTGAGCACCGTTCAATAAAATTAAACCAGTGCTCAAGTTGCTTAAAAATGCAAAAAACGGCCATGAGCCGTTTTTTGTTTATACTTAATTACTCTAAGTATTAGAGTTACTTAACACCTAACTCACGCAAACGTTCTTGCAAGTAGCTATCTGCCGTGTAGCGCTCAGAAAGCACAACATCTGGATGCGGGTGTAAAAATAACGGTAGTGAAATACGCGATTTAGTAGATGCTTTACCCGTTGGGTTAATTACACGGTGAATTGTCGATGGAAAATACCCGCCCGACGCTTCTTGTAGCATGTCGCCGATATTAATAATTAAGCTGCCAAAATCACATGGCACGTCTAACCAACCGCCATCTGTTTTTTGAACTTGTAAACCAGGCTCATTCGAAGCTGGTAATACAGTCAATAAATTAATATCGCCATGGGCTGCTGCGCGAATAGCACCTGGCTCTTCATCACCCGTCATTGGTGGGTAATGTAGGATACGTAACAATGTTTGCTCAGAATCGGCAATCATGTCTTTTAAATCAATTGAAAACTTAGCACGCACATCAGCTGGTGCTTCAGCCTGAACCCAGCTCAACAATGTACCAGCAAATTCACTTGCTAAACGGTAGTATTCACGTACATCAGCTTCAAGCTGGGCAGGAACGCGACCTTTAGGATACACATGGAAGTACTCTTTAATGTCTTTTATTGTAAAGCCTTTCGCTACTTCTGATACTGAAGGCGGAAAGTAACCGTCTTGAGTTTCTTTAGAGAATAAAAAGTCGTGCTTTTGCTCTGAGTTAAAAAAGTCTTGCCAATTTTTGTAAATAGACTCAACTAAAGACTGTGGGATTGGGTGGTTTTTTAAAACGCCAAATCCAGTATTTCTTAACGATTCAACAAATTGTGCAGCCGCATCGGGAGCTTTATAATCAACAGTAGGTAATTGCATTGTACGTTCCAGTGAATAGGTTGTGTGAAGTGAGTTGCTTTTAATAGTGCTAAATTACTTATATAAAGTAGCAAAGCCTTCATTATAGCGCTATGCGAGGATAGACAAATGACCTCAAAAACATAAGGACATATGTCCGCAAAGCATAGTCACCGCCACTTTGCTTGATCAAGATCAACTTATAAAAAAACGTCGAATTTGCAAGGTTTAGTAACTATCTCTGGTCTACTAGGGCGTGCTGACCTTTGGTGGGTGAATTTGCAGCAGACTGTTTGGTGTTTAAGCAAGGCAGAGCCTATGATGTGTGGTTGTTCCCCATAAATAGGCGATAACGCAGCATAAATGCCAAACATGCGCTACCCTTTGGGTTCTTTCTAGGGACGATTAACTCTTTGTTGCTCGGTTTTTACTTAGTCCACTAGGTTACAAACCTCGCGCCGCGATTAAATCGCCCCTAGATTGAACAAATTTCAATCCACAACGGTCAACACGCCCTGACAGAATATATTTTATTTGTGTAAATAAGGCCCCCCATGCGACAAAAAGTATCTTTTAAAAGCGGCGATTTAGAACTTGCCGGCCAACTTGAACTTCCCTCTGGTGACGTTAAGTTTTACGCGCTATTTGCACACTGCTTTACATGCGGTAAAGACATTGCAGCAGCTACACGAATTAGCCGTGCACTCACACAACAAGGTATCGCCGTACTGCGTTTCGACTTTACCGGTTTAGGTAATAGTGATGGCGACTTTGCTAACAGTAACTTTTCATCAAACATTCAAGATTTAGTATCTGCGGCAAATCATTTACGTGAACATTTTGCTCCGCCGCAACTACTCATTGGCCACAGTTTAGGCGGGGCTGCGGTTCTTGCTGCTGCGGAGCATATTCCTGAAGTATCGGCTATTACAACCATTGGTGCACCGTCAGATGCGCAGCACGTAGCGCATAACTTTGAAGCACACCTTGATGAAATTAACGCAGCAGGTGAAGCTAAAGTTAACTTAGCTGGTCGTGAATTTACCATTAAAAAGCAATTTATTGACGATATAGCCAAGTACGATAAAAGCCACATTAGTAAACTTAAGCGCGCATTATTAGTAATGCACTCCCCTATTGATGCGACGGTAAATATTAGTGAAGCTGAAAAAATTTATGCATCAGCTAAGCATCCTAAAAGCTTTATTAGTCTAGATAACGCCGATCACCTTTTAACAAATAAAAACGATGCTGACTACGCTGCACAAATAATTGCAACGTGGGCAAACCGTTATGTTAAGTACGACAAAACTAAATACACGGCAAGTTTAACGGGTGGCAATGTACTTGTTGAAGAAAAAGACCATGTATTTACTCAGCACGTAAGTACAAAAGATCATACTTGGCTTGCAGATGAGCCAATAAAAGTAGGCGGTAAAAACTTAGGTCCCGATCCGTATCATCACTTATTAGCGGGGCTTGGTGCCTGTACGGCCATGACACTGCGTATGTACGCTACACGTAAAAACTTACCACTGGAGCATGTAAAAGTAGAGCTTGATCACACTCGCGATTACAACAAAGATTGCGACGATTGTGAGCAAACCGGTAACCTTGAAGCCATTACCCGTAAAATCACCTTACGTGGCGACTTAACAGAGCCACAACGCCAGCGTTTACTCGAAATAGCCGACAAATGCCCAGTGCATAAAACACTACATAATAACCCAGTTATTGTAAGTGAACTGGTAGAATAACTGCCGTAAAATTAATATAGCGCAGGTAACACTGCGCTATGATTTAACTTTTATAGACCTAATTTTTACTACCTAAAAATCTCTCTACCTCTTTACTCATTCTATCCACCAGCCATTTTGGCCCGCCATCGTACATATCGTTATGGCGCGATTTTTCTATTAGTGTTTGTGTAACAGGAAACTTATCCAGCTCTAAATCATTTAACAACACATTCGCATCAGCTGAGTAATCACTACCGCGTAGACTAAGTACGCGAATGTTTTTATTACGTGGGATCAACATGCGGCGATGATCGAGCGTAATAATAGTGCTTACTTCATTGGGGTAAATAGAGCCATATAATGCGGAAATATCACCGCCATTAGAATGCCCAAATAAGGTGAGTTTTGTAAAATCGTACGCTGGGTATCTACTCGATAGCTCATTAACTAAAAACTTAAGCGTTACTACGCCACGATGCCAGTTTTCCATGCGAGTTGTTAAGTAAGGCTGCTCACGATTAAGATCAGGGTCGCTTTTTAGTTCATGTGCAACGGCTATTGTTAAATATCCGTGCTGACTAAACGCATTACTGGCAAACGTATACCCGTTATGGCTAATCCCGTAACCTGCGTTAATAAACGCTACAGGGCATTTTACTTGTTCAGTGCACTTAGCATTGTTACTTGGTAGTGTGATATTGATAGGAATAGTACGATTACGGCTTTCATCAGTTATAACGCCATCGTTTGCATAGCTTGTCGCGCTTATTGCTGATGTGCTTATAACTGATGCACTTAGAGCTAGTGCGCTTAACATAAAAAGCTTTTTAAGTGTTTTTTGCATATTTAAACTTATATAAATTATTGTTTTTAATTAAAAATAATTTTTACTTTATAGGTTTGCATTCTCTATTGTCAAACTATGCGATAATAACCGCCATTGTTTAAATATATTTAGTAAAAGATCCAATAAATGAAATCATACAATAGCATTCAAGAACGCATAGAAATTTTAGAAGACAAACTAACTGCAATACATGACGAAATCGAAACACTAAAAACCCCTGCTAAAAACAACAATGAACGTATTATTTTTAAGTTTATTGAAACAGGCAGCACAGGTAAAACGAAGGATTTTGTTCGTGAGTTAGGTATTAAATCACCACGTGACGGTTTGTTTTCATCAGGTGACGTTACAAAACTAATTAAAGATGGCGCTGAAGATATTTCACCAGCGTTATTAGCAATCGCAAGACAGCTTGCCAGTGCACGTAATAAAAATGGCCCTAGCCGTTAATTACGCAGTCACGCAGTATCTAGAAGCCCAGCCAAGCTGTCGCTTCTAGATAGTAATTATATTAAACTAAATTAATCACAAAGCTCTATATTGAGGCTGGTAAGCAAATTAAGTGCTTCGAAGCGATCAAACTTAGCATTCGCTAACATATTATTATTTAAATCTATATTAAATGCTGTCGCACCTACAAAATCACATTTTGTTAAGTTAGTTTGAAAAAACTCACTATCGCGAAAATCTGTTCCTGTAAATTCACTACCGCTTAAATCAGCATGTCTAAAATCAACATTTTTGGCAAAGCAGTGTGTTAGTTTGAGGCCTTTGAGGGTTAATTCAAAAAAAGAACTATTACTGAGCTCGCAATAATTAAAGCTCACCGGTGCGTTAATACTAAGCGCTGGCCAATCCACGTCAGTCCATTGCAGACTATTTAATTTGCAGTGGCTAAAACTTACATCTTCAAGCGAGCTGTAGTTCCATTTAAGTGACGATAAATTACAGTTTTTAAAGTTGCACTGTATAAATCGGCAATTTTTAAACTGCCCGTCTGAAAAGTCGCAATCGGTAAATGTGCACTCTTCAAACTCAGAATTTTCAGTTAGTTGCTCTTCGTGCTGCAAAGCATTAAATTGCTCGTCGAAGTAGTGATTATTATTTGAAATTGACACTATTAACCTAGTTTTTAATGGACGTAGACGTTATTTTTAGGTAAATCTTTTTTAAGCGCAAGCACTGCAATAAAAATCAAAGCAAATAGTGGAAATAGCGCTAAACAGCCACCCACAAAAGCTAAAACGCTAGGCATAGTACTTTTACGCTTACCTATTTTGTAGCTAATTACAGCAAAAATAGGAATACTCAGCACAATAAAAAAAACTAAAAATTCACCAAGTAAGGTGGCATTGATCGACATAATAATTCCTTTTTCGTCTATTCGATTAAAATACATGTTGCTGAAAATTTAACCACAAAAAAACCCTTAAGCATATAACTTAAGGGTTTTTAAATTTAGCTCAATAAGCTAAACAAAAATTACTCTTCGCTAGGTATCGCTTTTTCAACAACACTAATTGCAAGCTCAGCTAACGAATCCATATTAGGCTTACTAGGCGCGTTAGTTAATAAACACGACGCTTGTGTTGTTTTAGGGAAAGCAATAACGTCACGAATGTTATCGGTACCACATAAAAGCATTGCTAAACGGTCAAGGCCAAATGCTAAACCAGCATGTGGTGGTGTACCGTATTTAAGTGCATCAAGTAAAAAGCCAAATTTGTCTTGTTGCTCTTGCTCGTTAATACCTAAAATTCTAAATGCAGTTTCTTGCATATCTGCATTATGAATACGTACCGAACCGCCACCTACTTCGTAGCCGTTTAATACCATGTCGTAGGCATCTGAAATAGCCGCAGCAGGGTTTGCTTCAAGCTCACTTGCAGTAATATCTTTTGGTGCAGTGAATGGATGATGCACAGCATGTAATGTGCCCTCGTCATCTTCTTCAAACATTGGGAAATCTACAACCCAAAGTGGTGCCCAACTATTAAGGTTAGTGATTTCTAAGTCAACACCAATCTTAACGCGCAGTGCGCCCATTGCTTCATTTACTGTATTGCGCTTATCGGCACCGAATAAAATAATATCGCCAGACTGTGCATTAGTACGCTCAAGTAATTTTGTGATTACGTCTTCGCTTAAAAACTTAGCCACTGGTGATTGAACACCTTCAGCGCCTGCAGTGTGGTCATTTACTTTCATCCACGCCATGCCTTTAGCGCCGTAAATACCAATAAACTTAGTGTAATCGTCAAGCTGTTTACGAGAAAGCTTAGCGCCACCCGGTACAGTTAATACAGCAACACGACCTTTTTCGTCGTTAGCTGGACCTGAGAAAACATTAAACTCTACGTCTTTAACTAAATCTGCAACATCAACTAACTTCATTGGGTTACGTAAATCTGGCTTATCAGAACCGTAAAGGCTCATTGCCTCGCTGTAAGGCATGATTGGAAAATCGCCTAAATCAACGTTTAACAATGTTTGCCACATCTCGCGGATCATTTTTTCAGTCATACCACGTACTTGATCAGAGCTCATGAACGAGGTTTCTATATCTATTTGGGTAAATTCTGGTTGACGATCGGCACGTAAATCTTCATCACGGAAACATTTAACAATTTGGTAGTAACGGTCAAAACCCGACATCATCAACAATTGCTTAAATAACTGTGGAGACTGTGGTAAAGCGTAAAAACTACCTTTATGAACGCGACTTGGCACTAAGTAATCGCGTGCGCCTTCTGGCGTTGCTTTAGTAAGTACAGGTGTTTCGATGTCTAAAAAGCCGTTTTCATCTAAAAAGCGACGAACAAAGCTGCTTGCTTTAGCACGTAATTTAATACGGTCACTCATTTCGAGACGACGTAGGTCTAGGTAGCGGTATTTTAAACGACGCTCTTCTGAGTTTACTTGGTTAAAATCAAGTGGAAGCGGTTCAGAGCGGTTAATAATTGTAAGCTCAGTACCTAAAACTTCAATTTCACCTGTTGCCATATCTTTATTTACTTGGCTATCAGGGCGTGCACGTACAGTACCTTTTAGCTGAACACAAAATTCTTGGCGAAGTGTGTTAGCTGAACTCATTAACTCTTCAATGTCAGAGTCGAATACAACTTGTACTAAACCTTCTCTATCGCGTAAATCGACAAAGATAAGTCCACCAAGGTCACGTCGTTTGTTGATCCAGCCACATAGTTCAACTTCTTGATCTACGTGAGTTTTATTTAGCTGTCCGCAATATATAGAGCGCATAGTTTTCCTGTCAGATAAAAGGCTTAAACGGTTGTATTTATTTGTTTTAAGGCGTGTGATTTAAAAAACAGGTCACCACAATACAAATAAAGCCGCTAGCAATCTAAAAATAATCAAATTAAGCCCTGCATTATACTCAACTAACATTAAGATGCTAGGGCGTGTGCCGCTTTTGCCCCTGAATTTACAGCAGCTTGTTTTGTTATTTGCTACACTATCGTCACTTTATAATAAGGCGCTAGTTTGTATGTTATATATTGGATGCCCGCAGTGGTCGAGTAATGCATGGAAAGGCAATTTATTTTCAAGCCAATGTAAAAATGCCGATATGCTTAGCCAATACGCACAACATTTTAACTCTGTTGAAGGTAATACCAGCTTTTACGCTGATCCTTCGCCAAGCACCGTATTGCGCTGGGCAAACAGCGTACCCGATGATTTTAAATTTACGTTTAAGTTTAATCGTCGCTTTAGCCACGAGCTGCATCTTACTAATGTTCAAACCGAGCTTACTGATTGGCTTAACTTGTTCTCCCCTATTTTAGAAAAAACCGGGCAAATCATGCTGCAATTACCTAAAGCATTTGGCCCTGGTGACTTACCCAAACTCGCCCAATTTATTAGCCTGTTACCAAAAGAGGTTAATTACGGTGTAGAGGTACGTCATACTGCGTTTTTTCAAAAGGGTGAAGCCGAAATAGCGCTTAACCAATTATTAATGGCAAACAACATAAATCGTATATCGATGGATACTCGCGCCCTATTTGCGGTAAAACCAACAACCGAAGCGCTAATAGATGCACAGCAAAAAAAGCCCCACTTACCGGTACATGCAATAGCTACTGGCTCAGAGCCTATGGCGCGCTTTGTAATAGCCGATTTACAAAACGACTATAAACCCTTTTATAAACCGTGGCTAAGTAAAGTAAAACAATGGCTTGATGAAGGAAAAACCCCTTATGTGTTTTTTCATACGGCAGATAACCGAGAAGCGCCATTATTAGCAAGGCAGTTTTGCAAAGACCTTGGTTATGATCACAAAGCATTAAACCCATTTACTGGCGAAAAAGAAGCCCACCAGCAAGCACTTTTTTAAAAGTAAAACGACAGAGAAACAATAATGAGTGAATACGCACGTTACTTTACCGGCTACCCAGCTAACATCGTTGAGCAAGTATTAAGCCTTATAAATAACAAAAAGGTATGTGACTACTTACTTAAAAAGTATCCGCAAGCACATACCATTACTAGCGATAAACTACTTTATAACTACGCAACCGAGCTTAAAAAACAGTATTTAAAAAATGCACCACCGTTTGGGCGCGCAGCATTTAAAAAGCAAGGCGACATGGTCACCAACGCACTTGGTACACATACGTATCGAATGCAAGGTAAAACCCGTAAGCACGATTTAGCGATAAACAGCGACTTGCTCCGCGCTCCCGAGCCATTATTAAAAGCGTTAGTGGTACATGAGCTCGCCCACTTTAAAGAAAAAGACCACAACAAAGGTTTTTATCAACTTTGCTGCCATATGGAGCCGAGTTACCACCAGCTAGAGTTAGATTTAAGGATTTTTTGTGTGGTAGTAGCGATGGGAGAGAACCCGTATGGATAAAGAGATGTAAAATACAACGTTATCAACAGCTTAAGGATTTAAAAATGGATTTAAGAGATTTCGGTCTATTCTTAGAATTTATGATTGAAATACAACCACTAATATTTTTAATCATCAGTGTCTTCGCTGTCTATCTAAGTTTTAAAATGCTTTCAAATGCAAAAGCATCTAGAGCACATGAGGAAAGAATGAAGTTAGCTGAAGTAAAAATGAATATCAGAGCTTTATTTGCTAAATCGATTGATAACCTTACTGATGCATACGACCAAAACAGCTTAATTTTTACGAAATTAGAAACCTCTTTTCCTAACTATGCATCTTTATACATAGATAAACATAAAGAAATGCTTGAAGTATCAAAAGTACAAAAAAAAGAGATGGAGGAAACGTACAGAAACTATATCGAAAATATTGAACGTTCGATTGTTCTCGAGGACTCAATCAAGTTTCTTTTACAGCTTCAAGGCAGCTGCTTCGTTTCTCCTAGGAATAATATATCCACGGAAAAGTATTTTGATGGTATGTTACAAAGTATTGAACATTTAGAAAAATCACTTTCTGATAATAAAAGTAAACGTTTCAGAAATCGATGTGACTTTCACAACTAACTAGTTATTTAAATTAAAAAACGCGATTTTATACCGCGTTTTTAAGTAACTTTTCAACTGACAGCTAAAAAGCGTGTTGGGTTTCGTTTCCCTCAACCCAACATAAGGTTAAAGCCCTAAGCCTGCCATAAAGTCGTCATCTGCGTCGTCTTGCACAACGTCTTTAGCGTTTTCTTTTTCAGCTTTCTTTTTAGCTTCGTTTTCAATTATGTCATCTGGATCTAGTGCTTCTGCAATATCAAAGTCGTGTAATTTAATGAACTCTGTTTTATCCATCGCTAGTTCCAAGTAAAAAATATTTTGTTTACTTGTGGTGAATGTTACGCGACGGGCTTGCGGGCGATCCATTGTGGTATCTACCGATATTTGCACTTGCTTATTTATTGCCATCATTTTTGGCTGGTTTTGCGTAATAGACGTATGTAATTGCTCACGCACTTTAGACGTAAAGTCGCCAACAATTTGATTCATCAACTCGCCTAGTACGTTTGATACGTCGTCTGATAAATGGCTATGCGCTATTTCATCTTCTGGCATCCCCATGTTGCGCATGTAATCGCCATAAATTTCCATCGCTGCTTGCGAAGTAAAGTTGGTAATTACGAGCCCTGTAAAACCGCCATCAAATAAAACAAAGCAACCAATATCTGGTCGCATACATGTACGTGTTATTTTTTGCACCATGGCTGAGTAGCTAATACCATTACCGCTGGCTGATGTGAGTACACCTGTCACTGAATGACAAAGGGTTGCTAATATATCGTCTGTGCTGATGACCTTACTTTTGCTCATTTAATCTTCTCTTTTGTACTTATTATTCATAATTCTAGTCAAGCTACTGAATTTATCACTGACTATCCAGTATAAAATGTTAAAATAGCGCCATTATTTACAAAGAGACTGCCTTCGTGACCATAAAAGACAGTATTTATGCCTCTGAGCAACAAGTAAAAGATTTTAGCTTTGACCAAAATGTAGTCGAAGTTTTTCCAGATATGATCCAGCGCTCTGTGCCTGGCTACGCAACGATTGTCAGTACAATGGGTAAACTTGCGGGTGAATACGCACAAAGTAACTCAAATCTTTATGATTTAGGCTGCTCTTTGGGCGCAGTCACGCTTAGCATGCGCCGTAATATTCACACCGATAACTGCCATATAATAGCGGTAGATAACTCTCAAGCTATGGTTGAGCGTTGTAAGGTGCACTTACAAGGTTTTAAATCGGATGTGCCGGTTACTGTTACTTTGGGCGATATTAACGAGCTTGAAATTCAAAACGCCTCGGTTGTGGCAATGAACTTTACGCTGCAGTTTATTCCACACGCACAGCGCCAAGCCGTACTTGAGAAAATATACGCTAATTTAAAACCTGGTGGTGTATTGATGCTAAGCGAAAAAATTAAAGCCGAAAACGAGCAATGCGATAACCTATTAATTGATTTGCACCACGACTTTAAACGTCACAATGGCTACTCGGAGCTTGAAATAAGCCAAAAACGTACCGCCATCGAAAACGTTATGCGCCCAGATACACTAAGCGCTCACTTTACTCGCTTACAAGATATTGGTTTTAGCCAAACTCAAGTGTGGTATCAATGTTTTAATTTTTGCTCAATGGTAGCAATTAAATAAAGAGAGTCATCCATGTCTCAATGGTTTAACCAATTTTACGCATCTATCGCACAAAGCCCACTTAGTCACTGGCTAGAAACCCTCCCTGCTCAATTAAAACATTGGCAAAACGAGGCTAGCCACGGTGATTTACCTAAATGGCAAAAAGTACTTAAAAACTTGCCTGAGGTGGCAACTTCGCATGTTGATATTTCTACTAAGGTAGAAATTGGCGCGCCAGGGGAAATGAGTGATGGCGAGCAAAAGCAAGCCATGCATTTATTAAAACGCATGATGCCATGGCGCAAAGGCCCATTTAGTGTGCACGGTATTGAAATAGATACAGAGTGGCGCAGTGATTGGAAGTGGGACCGCCTGCTTCCTCATATTGAGCCACTAAAAGGCCGCACTGTTTTAGATATTGGTTGTGGCTCAGGGTATCATTTATGGCGTATGCGCGGTGAAGGCGCAGAGTTTGTCGTGGGTATTGATCCATCTGATTTATTTTTATGTCAGTTTCAGGCAATTAAACACTACAACCCAGATGAAAACGTACATTTACTGCCACTAGGCGTTGAAGCATTACCCGAGCTTAAAGCGTTTGATACTGTTTTTTCGATGGGCGTACTTTATCATCGTCGCTCACCTATCGACTTTTTAGCGCAGTTAAAAGCGCAGCTTCGCCCAGGCGGCGAACTCGTACTTGAAACCCTAGTAATTGAAGGCGACGATAACACGGTATTAGTCCCTACCGACCGCTACGCTAAAATGCGCAACGTTTGGTTTATTCCAAGTACTGCAGCATTAAAGCTGTGGATGGAACGTGTTGGCTTTAAAGATGTGCAAATAAAAGATTGCGCTATTACCACACTTGAAGAGCAACGCAAAACCGACTGGATGGAAAACGAATCGTTAATCGACTTTTTAGATCCAAACGATACAAGTAAAACAATTGAAGGCTACCCTGCTCCACTTCGAGCCATATTAACCGCAAAAGCATAGCTGTTAATTTAACGCCTTTAATACTAAAAAAACGCCTACGGGCGTTTTTTTGTTTATTTAAACAACAAACAGCGGACAAGTGTCCTTGTTAATTATTTCAAAATTACATTTACGCTAGCCGCGACCTTGCAATTGTTGTAAAATACGCGCGTTTCTAAGCAACCCAAAACAACTATTTTGAGGAAAACCTGTGAGCGAACAAAAACAGTCTCTAAGCTATAAAGACGCGGGCGTAGATATCGACGCTGGTAATGCACTTGTTGAGCGTATTAAAGGCGTAGTTAAAAAAACTCGTCGTCCTGAAGTAATGGGCGGAATTGGTGGTTTTGGCGCACTTTGCGAAATTCCTGAAGGCTACAAGCAACCAGTATTAGTTGCAGGCACAGATGGCGTTGGTACTAAACTACGTTTAGCAATTGACTTAAAAAAACACGATACGGTTGGTATTGATTTAGTTGCAATGTGTGTGAACGACTTAATTGTTCAAGGTGCTGAACCCCTGTTTTTTCTAGATTATTATGCAACTGGTAAACTAGATGTAGACACAGCAGCTGACGTAGTGACAGGTATTGGCAAAGGTTGTGAAATTTCAGGTTGTGCCCTAATTGGTGGCGAAACAGCTGAAATGCCTGGTATGTATGATGGTGAAGACTACGACATGGCAGGCTTTTGTACAGGCGTTGTAGAAAAATCAAAAATTATTGATGGCACAAAAGTAGCAGCAGGCGATCAGCTTATTGCACTTGCATCAAGCGGTCCTCATTCAAATGGCTTCTCTTTAATTCGTAAAGTACTTGAAGTGTCAAAAGCTGATACCAGCGCTGACTTTGAAGGTAAAACATTAGGCGAAACTCTACTTGAGCCTACGCGTATTTACGTAAAACCTTTACTTGAGTTATTCAAAAACGTTGACGTACATGCGCTTTCGCATATTACTGGCGGCGGTTTTTGGGAAAACATTCCACGCGTATTACCCGCTTCAGCAAAAGCTGTAGTTAAAGGTGATAGCTGGCAGTGGCCACCAATTTTTAATTGGTTACAAGAAAACGGCAACATTACTACACACGAAATGTACCGTACATTTAACTGTGGTGTAGGCATGGTTTTAGTAGTCCCTGCAGACAAACTTGAGCAAAGCTTAACAATGCTAAAAGACTTGGGCGAAAATGCATGGCACCTTGGTGAAATTCAAGATGCAGCAGCTGGCGAAGAGCAAGTTGAAATTGTAGGTGGTGCTAAGTAATGGCACCGACTCGTCTGGTAGTTTTAATCTCAGGTAGTGGCTCTAATTTACAAGCCATCATAGATGCCTGCGAACGTGGCGAGATAAACGGGCATATAGCGGCTGTTATTAGTAATAAAGCAGACGCTTATGGCCTAGAGCGTGCAAAACAAGCAGGTATTGCTACAAAAGTGCTCAGTCATAAAGATTTTGACTCGCGCGAAGCGTACGATGCGCAATTAATGAACGTTATCGACTCTTTTAAGCCAAATCTAGTTGTATTAGCTGGGTTTATGCGTATTCTTACTCCTGGCTTAGTGCAAAAATATGTTGGAAAAATGTTGAACATTCATCCATCTTTGTTGCCTAAGTATCAGGGGCTGAATACCCACCAAAGAGCAATTGATGCAAAAGACGATGTTCATGGCGTAAGTGTTCACTTTGTTACTGAAGAATTAGACGGCGGTCCCGTTATTCTTCAAGCGCAAATACCTGTACTCAAGGATGATACAGCAGAAACATTAGCAAAACGCGTGCATGAGCAAGAGCATATAATTTATCCTTTGGTGGTCAAGTGGTTCAGTGAACACAGACTTACTATGGAAGCAGATTATGCAGTTCTTGACAAAAAACAACTTCCTGCACACGGCGCGCACTACCCACAATAAAAAAATAAGTGCCCTGTTGTTATGTGCGGGCGCTTTACTTCCAACTAGCCTAATTGCAGGCGAATTGACCCAGTATCAAGCTAATTACGATATTTTACGCAAAGGTAAAAATCATGGTGAGGCTGTTCGTGAGCTCAAAAAAACGGGCGACGATACTTATGAACTTACTTATCACAGTAATATTGAGTGGATGATTTTTTCTGACTCTCGCGAAGAAACCTCAAAGTTTACGTACAAAGATGGCAAGGTTACCCCGCATCATTACAATATGATCCGCACCGGTACAGGCCCAGATAAAGATTACAAAATTGATTTTGATACAACAAACAAAGTAGTGACTAGCAGCGCTAGCGAATACCCACTTAAATGCGAATGGACTGATGAATTTCAGGATGCTATTTCGTACCAAGTGCAAGTACGCGAAGGATTGAAAAAAGGCGAAACAAGCTTTTCATTCCCCCTTATAGATAAAAAAGGTAACCGCCGCGACTACAACTTTGAAGTATCTGGCACCGAGATGATTTCGTTGCCTATCGGTAATGTAGAAGCTATTAAAGTAAAGCGTTTATACGATAACGATAAACGCCAAGCAATTGCATGGTTTGCGCCAGAAATGGATTACATGCTGGTACGTATGTGGAAAGGCGAGAAAGGGATGGAACAGTTTGAAGTGCAAATGAACTCATTTACTGTTACTGCGCCTACTGCTGTTGCGCCTGCAACAGCAGAGCAACCTCAAGAAGCTAACTAAATTTAATTAAACCAAAGTTAATATTTAAAATAGGTGGGCTAAATTAGCTCACCCATTTTAAACAATGCAAATTCCCCAGGCTCCATTTTTTGCCAGCGCTCATCATTCGTCAAAGGCCTTGTAGCTATAACTGTTACTACATCGTTTGGTGTGGTCTCTTGTTGAAAATCAACCACCATGTCGGCATCAATCAACGTTGCTTTACCAAATGGCGCACGGCGCGTTATGTAATGTAAGTTATTAGTGCAATACGCTAAAACAAACACCCCATCGGTCAATAACATATTAAACACCCCTTTTTCACGCAGAGTTTGCGAAAGCTTAGCCGCGTATCTAAAAACCGACGCCATATTACTTGGACGCTTTGGGTATTTTTCACGAATTTTATCAAGCAACCAACAAAAAGCGAGTTCGCTATCGGTGTTACCTACTGGGCGATAGTACTGCGGTTTTAAATCATGATAATTAGATAGCTGCCCGTTATGAGCGTAAGTAAGCTCGCGCCCCCATAACTCTCGCGTAAAAGGATGAGTATTTTCAAGGCATACTCTCCCGCGGTTACCTTGGCGAATATGGCTAATAACCGAGACACTTTTAATGGGGTATGCTTTGACGAGCTTTGCAATTTCAGATTGATAACTCGGCTCAGGATCTTTAAAGGTTCTACAGCCTTTACCTTCGTAAAATGTAATACCCCAACCATCTTTATGTGGTCCCGTGTTTCCGCCACGCTCTAAAAGGCCTGAAAAACTAAAACAAATATCGGTAGGCACATTGGCTGACATGCCAAGTAATTCACACATTAATAAAATAACCCTTAAAAACCATACATTAAAATAAATAGCGAATATTTGTGTATTAAGCGTACACTAAATTGCAGCCCGCTATAACGGCTATACTTACTTAAAAAGTGTCATTTTGCTATTAGATTTATTTATTTTTACGTTAACACTACTTACGGCTAATGCTTTGACTATACGATAGTTATTGAGCGTTCCTCTGTCGGGTAATTAAATATCGTATTTAAGTTACTTTCTACTACAATTTAACTTCGTTATGTACTTGAAAATTACTGTTACTAGCGCTACTCTAAGTGAGGTGGTCTGACCTCTATTAAGGAATAAAAATGACACTCATATTTACACTGGTTCTAATCGCGTTGCTTTGCACTGCGGTTTACCACAGAGCAAGTTGGAACACAGCACTTGGTGTTTCGGCTATAACTTTATTAATTGGTACCTTTGCGGGTGCTTTTGGTTTAATTAGCTGGTTGATCTTTTTGATCATCGCGGTTCCTCTTTCTGTTACTGGCCTTCGTCAGCAATATATCATCAAGCCTATTTTTGCTACGTTTAAAAAAGTAACGCCAAGCATGTCTGATACTGAAAAATCAGCTATTGATGCCGGTACGACGTGGTGGGAAGCTGACTTATTTTGCGGTAACCCAGATTGGAAAAAACTTCACCAATACCCAGTTCCTAAACTTACTATTGAAGAGCAAGCCTTTGTTGATGGCCCTGTTGAAGTAGTATGTAGCATGTTGGACGATTGGGAAGCAACGCACGAACTAACCGACCTTCCTCAAGATGTATGGCAATATCTAAAAGATAATAAATTCTTTGCCATGATCATCAAAAAAGAATATGGCGGTTTAGAGTTTTCTGCATTTGCACAGTCTTGTGTACTTCAAAAACTAACAAGTAAATCAACATTACTTTCGTCAATTGTTGGTGTACCGAACTCTTTAGGCCCAGGTGAATTATTACAACACTATGGTACAAAAGAGCAAAAAGATCATTACTTACCGCGCCTAGCGAGCGGTCAAGAAATTCCATGTTTTGCATTAACTTCGCCAGAAGCGGGTTCTGATGCAAGCTCAATTCCAGACTACGGTGTGGTATGTAAAGGGAAATGGAATGGTGAAGAGGTTGTGGGTGTTAGTTTAACGTGGAATAAGCGTTACATTACACTTGCCCCAGTGGCTACCGTACTTGGTCTTGCGTTTAAGTTACAAGATCCTGATGGGCTAATTGGCGACAATAAAGAGCCAGGCATCACCTGTGCACTTATTCCAACGGACACTCCTGGAGTTGAAATTGGTCGTCGACATTTCCCGCTAAACGTACCATTTCAAAATGGTCCTACTCGCGGTAAAGATATTTTCGTACCACTTGATTATATTATTGGTGGTCCAGATATGGCTGGTCAAGGCTGGCGCATGCTGGTTGAGTGTTTATCGGTTGGTCGTGCAATTACATTGCCGTCAAATTCTGCCGGTGGCATTAAAATGATTGCCGTTGCAACGGGTGCGTATAGCCGTATTCGTCGTCAGTTCCGTTTACCTATTGGTAAAATGGAAGGTGTTGAAGAGTCACTAGCAAAACTTGCTGGTTACGCATACAGCTCTGATGCTGCGGTTAGTATGTCTACGGGTGCGGTGGATTTAGGCGAAAAGCCATCGGTAGTTTCTGCCATTATTAAATACCACCTGACAGAGCAAATGCGTGATGCAACTATTCATGCAATGGATGTGCTTGGCGGTAAGGGCATCATGCTTGGGCCAAATAACTATTTAGGTCGTGGCTATCAAGGTGCACCTATTGCCATTACCGTTGAAGGTGCAAACATCTTGACCCGTAATATGATTATTTATGGTCAAGGTGCTATTCGCTGTCATCCATTTGTACTTACCGAGCTAGGTGCGTGCGAAATTGAAGACCGTGAAGAAGCGCTTAACGTATTTGATAAAGCGCTAATGGGTCACATTGGTTTTACTATGTCGAACCTTGTACGTACTAAATGGCTTGCACTTACCGGCGCTCGTTTTACAAGTGTGCCGTACAACGACGAAACCGCTGAATTTTACCGTATAGCGTCACGCTTTAGTGCATCACTTGCTCTTATGTCAGACATTAGCATGGCAGTATTTGGTGGTTCACTAAAACGTAAAGAACGTATTTCAGCACGTTTAGGTGACTTACTTAGTTACTTATACTTAGTGTCTGCAACGCTTAAGCGTTACAACGACGAAGGCCGTAAAAAAGAAGATTTTGCTCTAGTAAAATGGAGTTGCCAAGATCACCTTTACCATTGCCAACGTGCACTTGCTGATTTAATTAATAACATGCCTTCGGCTCCACTACGTGCCGTGTTAAAAGTATTGTTATTCCCGTTTGGTCGCCCTGTTCGTAAACCAACTGACCAACTTGAGCATAAACTTGCGCAACTACTACAAGTACCTAGTGAAACGCGTAACCGCTTAGCAAGCTACGTATACTTAAAAAATGAGCCGCTTAACCTTGTGGGCCGTCAAGAGCAAACGCTTAAAGACATCCTAGACGTTGAGCCATTATTTGAAAGAGTATGTAAAGAGAAAGGCCTTAAACTGCCATTCTTCCAGCTTGATAAGGTAGCGCAAATGGGGCTTAAAGCAGGCATATTAAGCCAAGCAGAGGCTGATAAACTAGCTGCTGTTGAGCAATCTCGTTTAGATGTTATTAACGTTGATGACTTCGACCCTGCGGACTTACTTGCAGGCAAAGCCGCACGTAATAGCGTTAAAAAAGAAGCTGATGCTGCTTAACTAAGCTAAGCATTTACAGACCAAAAGCCAGCATATAACGTGCTGGCTTTTTTATGCACAATAAAAAGTTTTAACAACGTGATGGAGTAGTTTAATTCGTTAGGTTGTTTAAATAATTATACAGCTTGGTATAACAGGCAGCTCTGACACCTAACCAACCCTAAAAGCTCTGTATTGATTAAATACCCTTAATTCATCTCTATACTCCTGTAAAAACTTAAACCCTCTCAAGAGCTCTACAAGTACAACACTATAAAGTTAATGACTATACCAATTAGCAATAATACTTAGAGCCTGCCTAGCAGTGTTAAAAGTCTCTGATATACGACTGCATGAATGCAGGAGATAGAGCAATGCAGGATCATTTGCCGAAAACAACTAAATAACGAATTATTCATTATTATCGACATGCTTTTCTTACATCAAAATAGATTACTTAATTAAGCGAACTGGGGTTAAACCTGCCGTTAAGTTAACTGCGGTAAAAGTTTCAAAGTTACGAAAGAAGGGATACAGCGCAATGCACAAGCACTTCCCAGAGCATCGGCAGATTGATATAGGTATTGATACGGATAATAAGGAATATTAGCAGGTTCGTGCAAGTAATGTGTTTGATAGCTGATAGCCAAAGAATGTTTTACTAAATTATTTAATCAAGGACTTTATAAGCTTGTTATTGAGGAAATAACAAGTGGCGGAGTGGACGGGACTCGAACCCGCGACCCCCGGCGTGACAGGCCGGTATTCTAACCAACTGAACTACCACTCCGCAGTGGTATGTGCATGGGGTAATGCACTTACTAATTTTAATCATGATATCAAATGGCGGAGTGGACGGGACTCGAACCCGCGACCCCCGGCGTGACAGGCCGGTATTCTAACCAACTGAACTACCACTCCGCAGAGATATCATTATACTTGTTATTACTTAATTTGTTGGCGGAGTGGACGGGACTCGAACCCGCGACCCCCGGCGTGACAGGCCGGTATTCTAACCAACTGAACTACCACTCCAGCATACAAATTTTGTAATATAACATTGTTTAAATAGTTGGCGGAGTGGACGGGACTCGAACCCGCGACCCCCGGCGTGACAGGCCGGTATTCTAACCAACTGAACTACCACTCCAGCGCATATTTAAACTGTTATTTTTTCTTATTGGCGGAGTGGACGGGACTCGAACCCGCGACCCCCGGCGTGACAGGCCGGTATTCTAACCAACTGAACTACCACTCCATAATAAGAATATGTTTTACAACCATACGTTGTGTAAGTGTTGGCGGAGTGGACGGGACTCGAACCCGCGACCCCCGGCGTGACAGGCCGGTATTCTAACCAACTGAACTACCACTCCAGCTTTTACTTACAAGTTTTACGAAAATGGCGGAGTGGACGGGACTCGAACCCGCGACCCCCGGCGTGACAGGCCGGTATTCTAACCAACTGAACTACCACTCCATATTTTCGTTGCTGTTTAGGTCTCCCTGACAGCGGCGTGAATAATACGAACCAACCCCTATTTCGTCAAGGGCTTTTTTGTTTTTTTATAGGTTTTTTAGTCATCTGTCATCGAAAGGTTTAAAATTTCACCTGATCTGTCATTTTTTGAGCCATTTTTACCGACTTGATTTTTTTCTGTGTCGGCAACATCACCTTCGCTTGTTTTCTTTTTCTTTAAAAAAGGCAGCTTAACTTTAAATTTAATCGGTTTTTTCTGAACAAATATACGAATTAACAACCAACCGAGTAATAAAATAAGCGTATTGCAGCCTACAATTAAACTAATAATTGTTGATGTGGCCATTTTTTCTTCAGCAGGTTCACTCTCAATCATTTTATCTGGTGTAATAATCGTTTCCGGATCAATTTCGGGCACCGCTTCTATGGGTCGTTCTATCTCAAATTTATACGTTGGCAGCGTTGCCATAAATTCACGACCATTAACATTAGTGCCAAAAACAGACAGTTCAACACTATATCTACCCCAATCATAATTTTTAACACTAATCTGACGTGAGTCTTTAGCTGCAGCATCTATGGTAAACATCTGCTCTTCGTTATTAGGATAGTATATTTTTCCCTGGATGATGACTGTTTCTGGCTTAACGATACTTGGGTCTATATTTATAGTTAACAGATGCTCGTCTGTGTCTTGCTCTGCTAACGCGACTTCGGTTACAAAAGGTGGCTCGTGCACTTCTATTGTATTTTGCACAATGCGACGCTGCAGCAGAGGTGTTGCCACGTAAAGCTCTGGTGTCCATTCACCCGCAGGAAAATCTAAAGTAAACTCGCCGGTAAACACACCATCTTTAGGGCGCTCATCAAATCCACGTCCATCGTCTTTAAATTCCGCTACTTCTTGAATGCCTGCGCCAAAGTTAGCAAAGTTTTCATTGTTGGTACTTACAAAGTCAACATTAAGGCTCACAACATCCCTAAATAGGTTTGTGTTAATTGGCTCACCGTCGTTTAGTATTTTCCCGGTGATTTTTATTGTCTCCCCCCTAAACAACATTGAAGGAAGAGGCTCTGCCTCAAGAGATATTTCGCCTAATACAACTATTCTGCTATCGGGCAAAATACTGCCTATTACTTGCCAAGGACCTGCCATAGGTTTCTTTATGGTAACTAAATCGTAGCTGAGTTCGTCAAACCAATCTAAGTTAGGGTTTTTAACTGAGTCAGTAGCAAAGTACTTACTGCCATCGGGCCGCACTAAAATAACAGCAGGCGTACCTGATTTTCTAAAAAACAGCAGTGTTATTTCATCTATTTTGCTATCTATGCGAAAACGATTATCAAGTAAAGGGATCTCATTTTGATGCCCATCGCGCTTGAGCACTTCTACTTGTTTTACGCCATATGCATTGCCAGTAAATAAACTAGCGGCACATAACGCTGTTACAAAATACATCGTTTTCATTAAATCGCCTTATTCAGCGCGCCATATACATTGGCCGCCTTCTTTGTTTACAAGATCTAATCGTGCTTCGTGTGCGCTTTGCTCAGCGTCGCTTGCTCGCAATACAACTAATGGGGCTCTATCGCTATTTAAACGCTTTATACCGCCTTTCTGTTGCTCGCTGCCGTCATCTTTGTTTTGATTCAAATTCAGCTTTGTTTGACCACCCGTCATGGCAAGGTAAACATCGGCTAAAATTTCAGAATCCAGTAGCGCGCCGTGAAGTGTTCGCTTTGCGTTATCTACATCGTAACGACGACATAATGCATCAAGATTGTTCTTTTGACCTGGATGCAAGTCACGCGCCATTTTAAGCGTGTCGAGAACTTGACAAAAAGTCTCTGTTTTAGGATAGCCCTGATTAAGTAGTGCAAATTCATTATCCATATGACCAACATCGAACGGTGCGTTATGAATAACTAACTCAGCCCCTTCAATATAGTCGAAAAACTCTTGGGCAATTTGATGAAATAACGGTTTATCACGTAAAAATTCGTTAGTGATACCGTGAACGTCGATTGCTTCTTCTTCACTTGGCCGTTGTGGGTTTATATAAACGTGAAAATTATTGCCTGTTAAACGGCGATTTACTAACTCCACACAACCAATTTCTATAATACGGTGCCCTTGTTTAGGGTCGATGCCGGTGGTTTCTGTATCTAAAACTATTTGTCTACGTGCCATATCGAATTTAGCCTGATTCTGGTATCTTTCTATAATCACTTTATTGTACATAAGATCAAGGTAAAACAGTGCAAAAAACCGTAGAGATTTACACCGATGGCTCATGTTTAGGTAATCCAGGCCCCGGCGGTTATGGTATTTTTATGATTTATAACGGCCACGAAAAAGAAATGAGCCAAGGTTATAAACTCACAACAAATAACCGAATGGAAATGCTCGCGGCTATTGTAGCCCTAGAATCACTCACTCGAGAATGCGAAGTAAACCTAACAACCGATAGCCAATATGTTAAACAAGGCATTGAATCGTGGATCACTAACTGGAAAAAACGTGGCTGGTTAACATCAGCTAAAAAGCCGGTTAAAAACGTCGATTTATGGAAACGCCTAGATAAAGCCTGTAGCGAGCACAATGTAACTTGGAAGTGGGTTAAAGGGCATAGCGGCAATAAATACAACGAAATAGTTGACGATTTAGCCCGCGATGCCGCTGGCAGTAAAGATTTACTAGAAGATGTAGGCTACCAGCCTTAAATTTATTCTAAGCTAGTTGTTATACCAATTTTATTAAAAACATGTTCATTCTATCGCATTAAATAACTCACTAACTGCGTTAAAAATTATTCATATAGAACAACTATATGTCACAATTTTCGCCTTGTTAATGTGCTATTTTCTTAGCGCTATAATAGATCACTTACTTAATGCAATTGGTATTATTTTTTTTGCTCGCACGATTTAAAGTGTTGCTTTGACGTTTGTCTAAGCCCTGCCCCTTTTACTGGTGCAAATTGCGGCCTAGCATGCCACTTAGGTTTTATTGGCGTAAGTGGCGCAACTCTTTTTCGTGCCACCAGCATATAAACACTGCCCATTGGTTTTAAATACTGTTTTGCAAAAGTACGCCAAAACTCAAATCTTGATAACCTGTTACCTCTTGCCAGTGATGAATAAATAAAACGTTCGTCACTTACAATTTCAAAACCCAATAAATTTAGCCAATCTTTAACCCTCGCAGGGGTAAAAAAGCGCCCTGTCCATGGTAATTTCTGACCACTAAAAGGCAGCATTTGTGCAAGCCCACACAAACTAAACGGGTTAAAACCAGTCACTAGTATATAACCACCCGGAATAAGCGTGCGATGTGCTTCTCGTAAAATGTGATGTGGGTCTGAATGATACTCTAAGCAGTGGCTTAGTATGCAGGCATCAATACTGTGCTCGTAAAATGGCAATTCATCTATGTCAGCAACTACCCCGGTGTAAGGCCCAGGCTCTGCAACACACACTTGGTGTTTAATCGTACTTATACTTGTGTTTAATTCGCCACTTAAATTACCCAACTTAAGCATATGATAGCCAAACATACGCGGTAGCCATTGCTCCATTTTACGTTCAATATCTGTGCGTAAATAATCCCCATGAGGAAACTGCTGCCACGACAGTGGTTTGGGTCCTTCTTGAAAACTAAGGGCTGGTTTCATTTTTTGAGCTCGTTATACTATGTGATAAGTGTCACTTTATAGAGCAATTTACCATGGTGCAAGTCAAAGCAATTAAAGCCTTTTCTGATAATTACATTTGGTGTTTAACTACCGATAACAGTAACCAAGCATGGGTAGTCGATCCAGGCCAAGCACATCCCGTATTAACGTACTTAGCTGAGCACAAACTAAGGCTTGGTGGTATTTTAATTACGCATCATCACTACGACCACACTGATGGCGTAGCTGAATTAGTTGACGCCTATCCAGATATATCGGTTTATGGCCCTGCAAATAGTCCATTTAAAGGCGTCACTCACGCACTCACTGATGGACAAAGCATCAGTGTGCTTAATATTAACTTTACTATTTTAGCAACTCCTGGGCACACGCTTGATCATATTTGTTACACAAATGATGAACTTGCTTTTACAGGCGATACATTGTTTAGCGGTGGATGTGGGCGCTTATTTGAAGGCACGCCGGAGCAAATGTGGAAATCTTTTAATAAACTAAGAGAGCTGCCTGCAAGCTGTGTTGTGTATTGCACACACGAATACACGCAAGCTAATCTTGCCTTTGCCAAAGCAGTTGAACCACGCAATCCAGAACTCCTTGCGTACAGTAAAAAAGTAGATGAATTACGCAGTAATAATCAAATCTCATTACCTACTTCTATTGGACAAGAGCTAAAAATAAATCCATTTATGCGTAGCGATTTGCCAACCATTATAGAGTTAGTGCCCGAGAAATTTATCTCGGTTACAAAAAACAATGAACCTTGGGGAAACTTTGCGAGTCTGAGACAGTTCAAAGACAATTTTTAATGCAAAAACTAATACTTTAATATTTATTTTATTAGAATCATTAACTTAAGATATAGTGATGATTCTATTTCTGCGTTTTAAAATGTCATTAAGTGGCAATGTTAACTCATAGCAGGTAGTATTCGCCGAGTTTTTTACCCGATGTATTGGTATTTATGAATAAATCTCCCCTATTAGTAGCCTTGGCGTTAGCGCTAAGTGGTTGTCAAACACTGACAACTTTAGAGTCAGACTCTAAAGTTGCCACGCAAGCAAACCAACAACTCGAAGGCGCAAGTCCTAACGACATTAACAATGCATTGATGGTAAACGCACAATATCAGCAAGTTGACTCTGATGAGCAAGAAGCTCCCGTGTTTGATGATGTGTGGGAGCGAATTCGCTACCAACTTTCTATCGAAATACCGCAAAACCGCCCTGTTGTTACTGAACGTAATTATTACGCTCGCCACCAAGCCTATTTAGATCGTATTTCTAAACGTGCAGAACCTTACTTACACTTTATTGTTGAAGAAGTAGAAAAGCGCGAAATGCCAATCGAAATTGCACTACTGCCTATTGTAGAAAGCGCATTTGACCCGTTTGGTTATTCTAATCGCAGCGCATCGGGCATTTGGCAGTTTATGCCTGCAACCGGTGAGCGATTCGATTTAAAACAAAACTGGTGGTACGACGGTCGTCGCGACATAGTGCAGTCGACTCGCGCAGCACTTGACTACTTATCGTATTTACATAAAACACTTGAAGGCGATTGGCTAAATGCGATTGCTGCTTATAATTCAGGTGAAGGGCGCTTGATGCGCGCAATTAAAAAGAATCGTAAAAAGCATTTACCTACCGATTTTTGGTCTCTTGATTTACCAAGCGAAACAACAGCCTACGTACCAAAGTTATTAGCACTTGCCGATTTATTAAAACGCTCAGATGATTTTAACGTTACATGGCAACCAGTAATTAATGCACAAGTGGTTGAAGTGGTTGATGTTGGCTCGCAAATAGATCTAGCACTTGCTGCTGATATGGCCGATATGACGCTTACAGAGCTATACAGATTAAACCCCGGTTTTAATCGCTGGGCAACTGATCCTAATGGCCCACATTCTTTATTACTGCCAGTAGATAAAGCAGAGCAATTTAGCCAAAAACTAGCAAACACTGATGTTAAAAACAGATTACGCTGGCAGCGTTATATTGTGGCTCGAGGCGACAGCTTATCAGTAATTGCCAAAAAATTTACAACGAGCTCAAGTGCAATCCGATCGCTTAATAAACTCAAATCAAATACGATTAAAGTAGGCCAAGAGTTACTAGTCCCGCTTACTGATGGCGCTATAAATAGCGAACATTTACCAAAGCAGATGCGTTTAGCTGCTAATAAAGCAACTCGCACAAAGCTTTCGCACACAGTTAAAAGTGGCGACACGTTATGGGACATTAGCCGCGAATATGACGTAACTATGGATGAGTTGGCTAAATGGAATAAGCTAAAGAAAAACTCTGTACTGCGCCTAAATCAAAAACTTACTGTGTATAAGTCAGCTAATAAACCACAAGCAACGGCAAGTACCAACCGTACTATTACATACAAAGTACGCCGTGGTGACTCACTTGCACGTATTGCGTCTAAGTTTAACCTAAGCGTTAACGAAATTATTAAGTGGAATAACTTAGCCGGTCAAAAATACTTACAACCTGGCCAAAAGCTAAAACTTAAAGTAGATGTCAGAAGTAGTTAATTTATAAAGCTACAAAAGCAAAAAGGAGCGCATGCGCTCCTTTTTTAATACCTTAAAATTAAAGTATTAAGCAGGTAGTTTTTCTAGCCATACTTTTAACCAAGGCTCGGTTACTGGCCATGGTTCAAAATCTTCACATGCATCTATTTCTAGGCGGTTGCCCACAGGCTTTGCTTGTAAATCGCGTAGTAACTCGTCAAAGCTACGCCCTGCGCCACAAAATGTATCGCCGTAACATCTGTCACCCATTGCAATTACACCAAACGGTTTATCGGTAAGCATTGGGAAAGTGCTATTCATTGCAAAGTACAATCCGGCCAAATTACTCGGTACATCACCTTGGCCTGTTGTGGAGGTAACAATTAAAATATGCGATGCATTTTTTATATCATCAAGTGATGCTTCAGTAATTACTGTAGCAGTATGACCCGCTTGCTCTATTGTGGCTGCAACTTCATCGCTTAAACGCTCTGCACCGCCATTAACGCTGCCTACAAAAATACTAATATGTGCCATTAATAATCCTTTTCTTGCTCTGGCCAACCTAGCTGCTTACATATTTCAAGCATGTCTTCACCTAGTGGCGCTTTAATTGTTATTGATTCATTACTATAAGGGTGCACAAAACTAAGCTCTGTTGCAAATAACATTAAGCGTCTTAGCTCAAAATGCTCTCTAAAAAATTGATTATGCTGGTTATCACCATGATTTACATCACCAATGATAGGCAGTGATAAGTGCTTTAAGTGTCTGCGAATTTGATGCTTTCGCCCGGTTTTTGGAAAACACTCAACTAAAGAGTAACGCACTGTTGGATACTTACCTATAGGAATAGGCAATGCAGCTTGGTGCAAGCAATTAAACTGGGTTTGCGCTTCTTGCGGTGCTTTATCTTGATCTGCAAACTTATCGGCTATTTTATCAAGTTCTTCTTTAAGCGGTTTATCTAAAAACACTGACTCTGGCGCAAAACCGCGCACTAAGGCCAGATAGCGCTTAGCAATAGTACCTTCAATAAATAGCTGGTTCATATCGCGAGCTGCTTCCGAGCTCAATGCAAACAGTAATACGCCCGACGTAGGTCTATCGAGCCTATGTACTGGAAATACATGTTGACCTAGCTGGTCGCGCAACATTTGCATAGCAAACTGGGTTTCGTGTTTATCTAAAAACGAGCGATGCACTAATAAACCTGAAGGCTTATTTATAGCCACATAGTTTTCATCTTGATACAAAATAGTCAGCTCGCCATATTCAATAGGCGCTGGAGGCTCACTCATTTGGTTCTCCTAAAAAGGTATCAAGGGCTGTTAGTAATTCAATAATTTCATCGCTTCCGGCTTTATTCACAAGTGTCATTTGCGCCATAGGGGCAATAGCAAAGTTACGCGGCAGTGGTTGCCTATGTGTTATTAATTGCTGTATTTTTTCAATAAATACAAATTGTAACCACTGCTCAAATGCCATTGTATCGTGACAAAAAGGAGTATTTGAAAGCAGTGCCTCAGCGTCTATTGGCTCACTTTGCCAAAGCGCGTGTTTTTGTAAAAGTGCCGTTAGCTGCACTAAATAAGTTTGGGTTTGCTGGTACATAACCACCCTCTTTTATATATGTAATGCAATTATACCCTGTTCCCTCACAAGCGGCTATGACGTATAATTAATGTAATTTTGCAGTAAAAACAGTTGAGAAAACAATGAGTGATCAAATAGCTACATTAGGTCAGCTTTTAGATGGTGCGGGTACTCAGTGGCGTGCTTTTGATATTGGCAGGCACATTACTAAGCTTGATAAAAAACAATTTTTAGCTATTGAACAAGCTCAAGTGCCTTACCCTTATCCACTTGCTGGTCATGCATGGCTCGCTATTCAATTTTGGGATACTAAAGCCAGTAAAGAACCGTATGTATGGTTTTTAAAATTCCCACTTGATGAGCAAAGTATGCTTGTAAGTGCTAGTCGCGATCACTTTGCTGATATGGTTATACAAGCGCTAGGCACTGAAATTACAGGCGAACAAGCCGATGGAAAGCTTGATAATAACCCTTATGTTTTTACACCAAACGCAAATAAATTAGCGGCATTTAACGCCCAAGTAAAAGTACTATTAAAACAGCCTGCATCGCAGTATTACGAGCATGCACAACTGTACTTTAGCGGTAAAATTGGTTTTGATAATTGGCAAAGTGTTGCACTACAGGGTATTGCCGATTTTGCACTACGCTTAGACAGCGATACAAACTTAAGTAATCTGCAAAAAGCATGGGCGCATTTACCTATTGAAGTACTACAACCACTCAGTGCCATGCTTGAACACGTTGAAATACCAACATCAATGAGTGAGTTACTTGTTGATTACACGCAGGGTGCAATTAGTAACAACGACACAGTGGCTATAACCGCAGCACTAAGATCAGCTTCAAAAGGTCAAGCTCAAGGGTTATGCGCTCAATTAGTTGATACTGTACTAAGCTCACCAGTGAAGCACGACTCTGACGTGTTACTAACAATAGCTGGGCGGTGTTTTAAACAATTAGAAAACCCTGAACGCTTACATGTATTTATGGATAATTGCGCGCATCATCAAAAAATTGAAGAACTGTTTCCAAGTATTTTTGCTGACTTAGTTGCAATACCAACTATTCGCCCGCATTTATTAGGCTTATTACGTAAAGAAAATCGTAGCGAAACCCTCGCGCGTGCAATTGGAAGGTTATTCTCTTAAATGGCAAGTTTATGGACGTTCATACTTATTGGTAGTGTAATTTACTTATTTTGGCTTAACCGAAAGGTTGCTGAAGCGGCGAACGTTCATGCTAAACGTCAAAGTGAGCAACTGCAGGTGCAGTTGATGAGTGTTGCATGCACAAAACGCCGCTTTGGTTTTTTAAAGAACGGCAAGCCAGGCATTAAAAGTGAATTTATATTTGAGTTTTCAAGCGACGGTGAAAATGCTTATCAAGGTGTGTTAATTATGGAGAATGAGTTTTTGAAAAGTGTGGTTGTTCCACCGCATAAAATATAAACTTAATATACTTTAAGAGTGTGTGTCTTAAATTAATAAATTTAATTCAACACAAAAAACTAAGGCGTAACTAAAGTTACGCCCCAATTGGACTGCATCCTGCTAGATATCCATTATCTTAAATCCGTATTATCATCCCCTGAACGAGTAAACAACCTTGTTTACCCTCACATTGCATCCTGCAATATCCATGGCCACCTTGGCAAACCCACGAAATCTATCGTTTGGCTACATCTGTAGCATCATCCCTGGTAATCCTTTTAAGTAGCTCCTGCCACTTTTTGCATCCTGCAATATCCATGGCCACCTTGGCAAACCCACGAAATCTATCGTTTGGCTACATCTGTAGCATCATCCCTGGTAATCCTTTTAAGTAGCTCCTGCCACTTTTTGCATCCTGCAATGTCCATAGCCATCTTGGCAAACCCACGAAATCTATCGTTTGGCTACGTCCCGTAGCATCATCCCTGGTAATCCTTTAAAGTAGCTCCTGCCACTTTTTGCATCCTGCAATGTCCACTTGCCATCTTGGCAGTCCTGCGTAAACTAACGCTCCTGCTACTTCCTGTAGCGTCATCCGTGATTATCCTAAAGTAACTCCTAGCTACTAAGTGCTTCATGCACTTCCTTATTCTTCCTTGTATCCGTTTTAGCTTGTCCTTTATGCTTCCTGCTAGCGTCTGCTATGTTGCCTATTCCTTATCCTTGGCAGTAACTCAATCATTGAGCTATGTCGTCTTGACAAAGAGAAGTTTAAAGCAATCAGGGGGGAGAAATAGGACTTAACACTAAATAAATAAACGTCACAAAAATGAAAAAACAAAATAAACACTGCAGAACAATGACTTAGAACAAAAAAGGCTACTTATTAGTAGCCTTTAAGTGACAATGCTTACGATGATGTGAGATATATCTCACGGTCTTATGTCCGTTTGGGCGCATTGGCTCACATTATAATTTTAAATAGTTGGCTCAATTATTGATTTAAACAGTAACTCGCCCTCTACTTGATTAAAAGTAAGGTGTTTAAAAGCTTCAAACTTTTCAGTTTTAAAAAATTCAATGTGCTCCTTACGTGTTACAAATACAGCCATCCCCGTTGACTCAGCGTTACATTTAACTAAATCATCCAGCCCACGTAGTAAGTAACGGCCAAAGCCTTGTCCATGAAAATGTGGGTCTACGGCAATAAAAGCTAAAAAATAGTAATTGCCTTTTTGTTTAAGGGCGTCTCTAATTGTTTGTTCTTTATCTATTAATTGATTTGTTTGTAAGTAGCCCGCACTCAGCATTAATTTTAAACGCCAGTGCCAATAACGCTGCGCTTGTAATTGGCTATTAGATTCAAATACACACGCTACTGCTTTTAATTTATCGTTGCGGTATAAACCAATTAATGGCTGTTTTTCTTGCCAAAAACTACTGAGCTCTTCGCGAATTAATGATCGTAATTTTTTTTCGTAAACTGATTTATTTTCGTCATTGTAGCTAAGCATGTTTAGTAATACAGGATCGTCATGATAAGCCTGATAAATTAGGCTCGCTGCAGTACTAATATCTTCTGCAGCTAAATACTGTACGCTGAACGTATCAGCTGGTGTGGTTACACTCATTGTATTTCCTTTATTATTTTAGCTATAGGCTGTTTAACTTTAAACCTAACTATATACCTAAAATTATTAACCGTAAATTCAGCGAGGGTTTAACTAGCAGGAGGTACAGTTAGGTACTAGTATGAATTTTCATTCATTTAAAGGAGCAATATCATGGATACGACAAAACACGACATTAACACACTTTTTGCACAGCTTGGATTACCAAATAGTGATGAGCAAATAGATGCATTTATTGCCTCACATGAATTAGAAGACACAACACTACTCCAAGAAGCTTCTTTTTGGGATGAGGCACAACAGCACTTTTTAGCTGAATCCCTTGCACAAGACGGAGATTGGAGTGAAGTAATTGACGAGTTAGATGTGCGCATTCGTCAAAGTAAGTAATTTTATTTAATGTACCCTCCCTTATTTATTGCTAACATAGCATCTGCGCAGCATTTATATGCTGCGTATTTATTTTATTAAAGAGTTATATATCTAATGAATTCAGTTGTATTTGATGCAATCAAAGCCCTTCTCGATGAAGGCAAAACCCCTACTGTAGCACTAACTAAAAGCCGTTTGGCGCAACCGGTTCCAATGCCGATGATTATTGCAGCAGTAAGCCAATATAAAAACAATCCTGATTCAATTAATAACTTCATGAGAAACCCACAGCAGTCAGATAATACTGAGCTTAAAACAAGTCAATTAGATAGAATTGAGCAAAAACTCGATAAACTTCTTGCGCTGCTAGAACAAAAATAATTTGAGACTATAAATGTTCGTTGTTGATTTAACTTTTGATTGCTACCAAGACACCACCCTAGAACAAGCCGAACAAGCAATAAATCGCTTAGTAAATGCACTGCGTTTTAATGGTCAAATAATGGGAGAAGAATTTCCAACCGTTTTAAAAGATGGATTTTTTATTACCCGCGTAATGTGCCCTACTGAAGATGCAATGCACCCGCTAAATAACAGCCCGTTTGTTAAGCACAGTATCGAAAAGTTACATAGTGCTGGGCTACTTGCGCCAAAAGTAAAAGTGATCGGACAAGATATTCACTCCAACGGTGCTGATTGCTGCAAAGAACCATCAAGTTATATTTTATATACAACCTATGTGCATACGTGCAGCCCGCTTTATTGTGGTGATGACTTTTTGCCTGTGCCGCTATTTCGTATTCCGGCAATTGCTAATGGTGACTATAAAACGCTTATAAAATGGCAAGAAGATTGGCAAGCCTGCGATCAAATCCAAATTAATGGCGCAACCCGTTGTGAGTTTCCGGCGCTTGAAGAAATATCGAGTATTCAAAGCGACTTATACAGACGCGGAAAAGACATAACAAAGCGAATTAGTTTTTTAACTAAAAAGCCAACCTATTATTATTTATACCGTGTAGGCGGCGTAGATAAAGCGTCTGAACTTGAACGAAAGTGCCCTAGTTGTAACGGCGACTGGAAATTACCTGAATCGTGGTTTGGGTTATTCGACTTTAGGTGTGAGCCGTGTGGCTTGGTGTCTAATATATCGTGGGATTTTCAGTAACTACTTTAATAAGCGCTTAAAATCAGCTTAGTGATAACGCTAAGCTGATTTATTAAACACGTTTTAAACCTCTAACGCCTTTAAAAAAGCATTAATGTTAGGTGCAAGTACATGGTGTGTTTTTTTGCCGACAAACTCTAAGCATACCTCGCCAGTGTGCACCAATACACTTACTAGTAAATCATCTTGATCTGTTAAACCAATAAATACTGTTTCTGGCTGCTTGAGCTTGCGTTTCATTAAAACGTGGCCCGTTATATTTTGCTGTAGCAAATTAAAGTCTTCTTCGTTCCATGCTTGTAGTAATTCAACCTGATGCCCATCAATACTTGCTAAAATACTTCCACCGTACATATGTCCGTATAGCTCGCTAAGCGCTTTTGGAAACTCAAGTTCTAGTGCACTGGCTAAATCATTAAGCGAACCTGCAGGTTGCTGACGCGCCCCCTGCCATTGAATGTTTCCTTGCTCGTCAACCTCACCAACTTCACATGGGCTTGGCCATTGCTCGTCATGCGCAATAAGTGGGTACTTTGTAGTGTTTTTAAGGGTATTTTCGCTAAATGTTTGATGAAGTTGTTCTATAAGCAATGCAACAGACATACTGTGAAACTCATTTAAATTAGATATAATGTCCCTATTGTAACTATTTAAGAGCAAACATGACAGATTACAGCAATTCTCCAGACCTTAAAGGTAGCGTATTAGGCCAATCTACTGAGTATGTAGATGTGTACACGCCAAGCTTGCTTTTCCCTATTGCGCGCAAACTAAATCGTGATGCTTTAAATATTGACGAAGCAGAGCTTCCATTTAAAGGCCAAGACATTTGGACAGGTTACGAGCTTTCATGGCTAAACAATAAAGGTAAACCGCAAGTTGCCGTGGCCTTATTTACATTTGAATGCCAAAGCAGCCATATTATTGAGTCAAAGTCGTTTAAACTTTATTTAAATAGCTTTAACCAAACCCGATTTGAAAGCATTGATGTAGTAAAACAGCATTTAATTGATGATTTATCAAACGCGGTTAACAGCCCTGTCAAAGTGACTTTATATAATCCTGATGATTACAATTGCTTACCGTGTACAGCGCTGCCAGGTGAATGTATTGATGATTTAGATATTGTGATTAATAATTACGATATTGATGCTAATTCACTTAAAGCAAAAAGTGATGAAGTAGTTACTGAAACGCTCTACAGCCACTTACTTAAGTCGAACTGTTTAATTACCTCCCAGCCTGACTGGGCAAGTGTCATTATACGATACACAGGCGAGCAAATATGTCGCGAATCGTTATTGCGTTATTTAATTTCGTTCAGAACGCATAACGAATTTCATGAGCAGTGTGTTGAGCGTATTTATAGCGATTTAACAACACAACTTAATATTAAAGAGTTAGAGGTTTACGCGCGTTATACTCGTCGCGGTGGGCTTGATATAAACCCGTATCGCTCTACGCATTATAACGATACGCCATTTGCAGTTAAAATTAATCGTCAGTAGGTTATTTTAAACTGGAATATTAGGGTCTGCTGACCTTTCAAGGTTAAATTTGCAGCAGTCTGTTTGGTATTTAGACAAGGCAGAGCCTATGCAGTGTGGTTGTTCCCCATAAATAGGCGATAACGTAGCATTAATGCCAAACAGGCGCTGCCCAAAGGGTTCTGCCTAGGGGCTATTCACTCTTTGTTGCTCGGTTTTGACTTAGCCCACTAGGTTACAAACCTCGCGCCGAGATTAAATAGCTCCTAGATTGAACAAATTTTAATCCGTAAAGATCAACAGACCCTCGTATTAAAAAAGGAGCCTAGGCTCCTTTTTACATTTTTTAATTAATACCAATTCCATTAAGTATGTGAGCTAAATTTTACGCCGAAAAAACAATTCAGTTCTAGGCGTAAATTGATGTAAATGGTGTTCCCTTTGCGAAATTTACAACAAAGAAATGGGTTGTTTTAGCAAGTAAAATAGATCAGCTATTTATTGGAATTGGTATAACTTCGCGCTTAGTGGGTATGGGCATACCACACACATCAACGTAGTTATGTGCTTTAACAAACCATGGTTCAACACGGTTTTTACGAGCACTAATTAAGTTTTTAAACACCGGTGAGTTTGTTTTCATCACTTTAAATATACTTTTATCGCTTTGTATATCGCCAAGAACTTGTATATTGGTAATTGGGTTAAACACTTTACCTTCAGTTGGTGTACGCGCTAAACGATTAAAATGCTCTATACCTGCGAGCAATCTACCAAACACCGTAATATTTTTATCAAGGTAGCGCGGGCCTTGCCCTATTGTTACAAAAAACTCCGTATTCGCACTATTTTTATCGTTGTCGCGCGCCATGGCAAACACGCCACTACAATGCACTTGCCATGTTTGCGTATGTGCTGAGTTTTGAGCTACTACAAAGCCGTTTAAAAAGCCGGTAACTGGTGCATATCCGTCGCCATTTAGCTCAGTAATTAAAAGTGGTTTGTTTGTTGTTAAATAAAACTCAGCTGGAACTGTTTTATCTGCAGTTTTAATTAACTTTTTACCCGAGCTGTCGCCACCTTGCGCTACAAAACCCTCAACAAACCGATAAACGCTGGTGTTTTTATAAAACCCTTCTCGCGCTAACTTTTTAATGTTTTGAGCGTGCTTTGGGGCAAGCTGTTCATTAAGTTCAATATACGCATCGCCCGTTGGCAGCGTTACCTTTAAAATATTTTGAGCATCCACTACTCGCCAGTCATTATCTGTTGCACTAGCAATTACCTCACTCGCGCTCAATAAAGGTAGCTCTTGTTTAGCAAAATCATCACCTAGTTGTTGAGCACAACCGCTCAATAAAACACTAAGCAGAGCTGGCAATATAATTTTTTTCATCGCTTATATCCTTATAATTATTATAGTTTTGGTTATTCCCAATCAAACTTATATAGCACATCAACATTTTGATATAGGCCGCTTGTTATTTCTATGTATAACTGTGAAAGTAACTGATAACGCACAGCCACTTCACTGAGCGAATCAAATACACCCACGCTATATTTAACTTGCAAACTGGGTGCTACGTATCCTGATATTTCTACTTTGGTACTATCACCACTACCTGATGAGCTTAAACTTACATCTGACAACCCAAAGGTTTCACCTACCTTAGAAACAACCCCTTCGCTGCGGCTAACCCCTTGAGAAAGTAATAACTGTGTGAGCATAGCATCGCTTGACGAACTTTCTCCATCGCCTAAAGGTTGGCCATTAAGTAAATATGCGAGTGCTTGTGCTTGATCCATCGCAGGCTCAGAAAATATTTTAAGCGTTGGTTGTTCAACATTACCCGTAAGCGTAACCCCTGCAATGACACCATTTGCAGTCGTGTCGGGGTTACGTATTGCTTTAATATTTAAAAATGGTTGTTCAATTGAACCGCTAAAACCTACTTGCCCGGTGCTGATTATTAAATCTTGCCCAAAGGCTAAGTAAGTACCTTCAATTAAGTTAAGCTCACCTGTGGCTATAATTGGTGCACCTTGACTCATTTTTATCGCTAAATCACCCGCAACTTTTGATTCCAAGCCAAACGATTCTACTTTTACATCGTTTTTAACAATCACTTTTAAATCTATGTCGTAATCAAACGGAACTGTTTCGGTGGCCTCGGTTTTTTGATCAACAATAATTTCATCATCGCTAACTTGCACTGCGCCCTCAGGAAGCTCTTCAATCATTATACGACCGTAAGGCATAACTACCTCACCAGCAAGCTTGAGTGCATTATTAGCCAAGCCTATTTTTAAATCCGGCGATACTTTAAAGGTAACCCCTTGCTGCGCGCGAACATAAAACTGATCGCCAACTACCGCCACATTTACAGCAGGTTGCGCACCTTGCCAATCAACGTCACCGGTGAGGTTTATTTTACCGCCCTGGTTGTCGTTTAAGTTGCCTTTTATTGTGGCTGTTGTTTTATCAAACAATACGTTTATATTTGATTTTTGCAGCGCTATAGGCAATTGCTCGCCCTCTAAACTAATATCGCTCACATTAAGCTCGCCATTTAATAATGGATCTTTTAACGTACCTGCTAACGCGACTTTTCCACTAATATCACCTTTTAACTGCTCAAGGGTTTCAAGAAATGGTTGTAAGTCTGAAAGGAGTATTTTATCAATATTAATAGTGCCGTTAAGCGCTTGCGTATTTTGTATGTCGTCAATATCAATTTGTGTGTTTATTTTACCAAGCACACTTGATTCTAAATTAGCTTCAAGCTTGCCAACTTGAGAGTCCGAAAATGCACTAACAGTTAGAGTTTCGATTGGTAATTTAAAACGATCTTCTTCCGAGGTAAGCACCGCTTCTAAGTCGCTAGAATCGATATTTGCGCGTAATGTTTTAAGCGCACCACTTTGCCAATTAAGTGCTACATCGCCAGTTATATTACCGCGAGTACGAATGCTATTAGGTAAAAAGTGCTTAAGCTCCTCAAGAGCTAAATTGCTTAGTTTAGCATTTAGCTGACCGAGGTTTTTTGATTGGGCTAAGGTGTCTATGCACAATTTACTTTGCTCAGATGCCCAACAATGTGCACTTACATCAAAGTCGCCACTTTGCGTATTAACCATAATGGCAATATTTTTAGTATTACTAAAACTAAGCTTTTTATCGCTGAGCGTTACATTACTAAGCTCGCCATTCCAAGTGGTATTATTAATTTTGCCATTAACTTCAAACTCTACACTGCCTTGCTCGGCATTTACATATGCCGTAAGTTGGTGATCTGTTTTGTCGCCGCTAATATCAATTTTAACGCTATTAATTTGCTGTTCGGCTACAAGCGCCGAACCAACACTTACCGAAACATCGGTTTGCCAATCGGCTGCGGTATCTAACTGCCCTTTTACTGATAATTTATTAATGTTTATTTCATCAAAAATAAAGCGATCGAGTATTAGCGCTAAATCAACAGAGGGCGTTAACCTTTCCCCTCTCACTTTTAAATTTGCGTTGCCATCAGCAGTAAATGGAATATTAGCTTTTTCATCACTTTTAAGCGTTACTTTGCCATCAACCTGCCAAGTGTCATCAACTTGCCCGCTTAGTGCTAATTTATTGGTGCCGCTACTTAAATAAAAACTATCAATATTAGCTTTTAACGTGTTGTCGAGCTTAAAGTTTGAGGCAAATTCTAGTGGCACGTCGTTAAGTAATCCGTTTAACTTTGTATTATTCATTTGTAGCTGCCACTTGTCGTCAGCTGCATTAAACGAGCCTTTAAACTGTCCTGAAATATCACTGGTAGCGGCATCAGTTAAGTACTGCGCTTTTAAGTTAGCAAGCGTGCCATTAAAGTTAGCCTGTATGCCTTTTTGCCAATCAACATTGGCTTGTATAGTTGCACTGCTTTCGTTCGCTTTAATGCTTAGCGCTTGTAAAGTTGCTTTGGTGAGACTGCCTTTTAATTGGGTATTTAAGTCAACAGCTGGGTACGCGCCTAATTGGCTATTCCCCTGCAGGCTAAGCTGGTAATCGTCGGCATTACCTTGTGCATTGAGGCTTACATTTCGCACTTTAAGCTCATTACTTTGTGCATCAATAAGCCACTGTTTAATTTTGCCATTTAACTCAAACGGATAGTTTTTTTGCTTTAAATTTGCCGTTGCCGTTAAACTAAGCGGATATTGTCCTTGCGTTTCTAAATTTAAGTTTAGATTTGATAAGTCGCCATTCAACTGCAAATTGGCTTGGTGCTCATCACTTTGTAAAACAACATTCCCTTTTATGGGCAAATTTCCTGCAAGCTCAGCATTAAGGTGCGTATTAAGCTGCCACTGCTCATACTTTGCTGAGAATGACTCTAAATTAATAACCGCATCTTCCACACTTAATTGCAGCGAGATGTTTTCAATAACATGCTGGGCTTCGTTTTGCTCAATCGTAATGTTAGCTATTTCAAAGTCTTCAACAACTAAATCAAGTGGTGAAGTAAATTCTATATTAGGCAGTGCGGGTAGGTGCGTCAAAGGCGCTTGAGTATTTTGCGCCATTTGTGTTTTCGCATCTTGTTCTTGCTCTTTTAAAGCAACAAGTATGGTGGGAATATTCAGGCTTTTAACCGTCAGCTTTGAACCCTCTGCTTTTGCTGAGAGTTTAAAGTTATTAACGCTTACGTTTGCACTTGGATGCTCTAGCGTAAATTTATTGATCGCAATGTTTTTTACAGCAATATTAAAAGGTAAGCTGATTTTTTCAAGCGGCTCTGCCGCGGCTTCTTCTTGTGACTCTGCAGTTTTTGGTAATGTTAAATTTATAGATTTAGCACTTAAGTTATCTATACAAATTCCATCGCACTGCCACCAAAACAAATCAATTTTCAATTGTTGTGCATTAAAGTCCAATCCGTTGCTAGTAAAGCGCACATTAAAGGCATCATTATAAATAAAACGGCCATTTTTAATCTCAATATGTAGTCCATCTACCGCTTTGTTTGCACTATAAGCAATAAATTGATTACCGGGTGCGGTAAATAACAAACAAAATAGTGAGACAACTAACGTGACAAAAATAGCACTTACGGCGGCTGTTATCTTTTTTAATACTGACATTAAATTTCTGGCCCTATGGTAATACTTAAACGTGTGCTTTTACTTTCTTTTGTTAATCCCCAAGCGTGGTCTATACGCACTGGGCCAACGGGTGTTAAATAGCGAAAACCAAAACCAGCGCCTACTTCAAAATCATCAGAAAAATCATTCGTCGCAGTACCACCGTCAACAAATAAAGCTGCGCGCCAGTTTTGAGCAAACTGATAGTTGTACTCTATTGTACTGGTTAGTAAGTATTTACCACCGATGAGATCGCCATCATCATTTTCCGGCGATATTGATTGGTACGCAAAACCACGAACACTTTGATCGCCACCTGCGTAAAAACGCAGTGAGTAAGGTACGTTTTCAATATCATCAACAAGCATTGCACCAACATTTGCTTTTAAAAACACTAAATGCTTATCTAAGTAAGTACGTAACCACGCATGTTGCATTTGAACCCTAATCAGATTAGTACTCGAAAGCACATCATCTAAGCCAAACTCAGCAGATATAAGCCACTGCTCTCCCCAGTATGGAGTCGTGCCGCCTTTTGATTTTTTGCGGGCGTAGCTAATGCCCGGCATTAACATTTCTGTGCTTTCTTCCTCTTCATCACCGATGCGGTAGGTTTCTTGGTCGCGGCGTAAAAATGCAGTACGCACCCACTTATTTTCGGTTAACCATTGGCGCTGAACCTGCCCAGTTAATATTTCACTGTAAGTGTCGTTTGTGAGCTCATCTTCTAATTTATAACCAGCAGAAAAACGCCATAAATCATCATTCGGATCATCAACTGGAATGGTATAAGCCATGGAAATATCTTGCTGCCTTTGCGCCACATTTAAATTAGTTTCGAGATAATGGCCGTCTTCTGTGATCCACGGTTTACTCCATTTAAAACGCACTTTGGGCCCTAAGTCAGTACTAAAACCGCCGCCAATTTCATAGCTATTTGCAGGCTTGTGCAACACATCTACCTTAATAGGTACTTGGCCATTTTTACGCGCAGCAATATCGGCGTAAACTCGCACGCTTGCAAAATAAGGGGTGCTTGATAAATCCAAATTATAGTCAGCAATATGTGTTGATTTATAAGGTTGACCCTGAGTAAAAGGCGCAAGCGAGCGTATGTATTTTTCAGCAGGCGTATTACTGGCAATTTTTATATCGCCAAACTGATATCTAACCCCAGTATCAATTACAAAAGTAATAACAGCACTATTTTTCTTAAGTGACACTTCTAATTTGCGCGCTGGCCACTTTGCATCAAAATAGCCAAGCTCCAATAGCATAGATTCTATTTTTTTATGAGCAGAGTCATATCTACCATGATTTAAAACATCACCTTGTTTTAAGTTGGTATTTTTAATTAATGCCTGTAATTGAGTATCATTTTGGCCATCGCCGTTTAGCGTAATATTAATTGCTTCTATGCGAGTTGCAGGACCTCGCTCAACTTTAACAATTAGCTCGCTGTCGTCTTTATCATAAATAACCTCGACGGTCGGGCTATAATAACCAAGTGCTTTAATGCTATTTTGTACTTGCTTTTGGGCATAACGACGAAGTGTACGGGTTGGTTTTTCACCAATTAACTGCTTGAGATAAAGGGCTACGTTATTTTCTAAATCACCACTTAACCCTTTAATTTCGTAATCTTCTATGACTTTTTCTGCCGCATAGCTATTTGTCGCAATTAAAGCGCTCACAACACATATGCAACGTAAAAACTTAATAAACAAGTAAATATCCTTACTTTTAATATCTTACATAAAACTGGCTAATTACGCGCATATTAGCATAGCCATAATGAGCAACACATTAACTTAATGACAATCTAACGCGTAAATTTAACTTTGAATAAGTATCAGCATAATTAAAATTAGTACGCGTTAAGACAATATTTTAGTTACAATAGTGCCTACGAATAAAAAATTAATTTTAAATGAGTTTTTAATGCAATTCCCTGATGATGATAACGGCCAACTTTTAGCCGAAATAGCCGCTGCTGGCATTGATTTAAATAAAATGCACCAAGTCGATTTTTTTATTTTATTTGAACAAGAAGCCGATGCTGAAAAATTTGCTAAAGAAATAGTCTCTGATGCTTTAGTTCAAAAGGCTGAACTTGAAAAATGTAAAGACACTGGCGTATGGGAAGTAATCACTCAAGTACAAATGGTGCCAGAGCACACCCTTTTAGGCCAAGCTGAGCAATACATTGAAAGCATTGCTAATAGCTTTAATGGATACGGTGACGGCTGGGGATTAATGGACGGTGACGAAGCTTAATTGCCTTTTAATTGTATTAGTTCAATGTACTCTATCAGTTAAGCTTAGCGGCTTAACTGATTTGCCTTCCTAAAATTGCCTTTATAGTCAAATAGCTTATCAGCCACTTTCCAACCATACTTTTTGCTTTTTCGTGCAATAACAAAATCTGGTGGTACTAATTCAAATTGTGCGCTTACTACTTGCGCTGCAGTTTTAAAATTAATAGGTGTTTGTCCAAGTCCTACTCGTAGACCAAATTGCTTATTAAATATAAATTGCCCGCCTTTATTTGCGAGGTTATATACCTCATCGCAACTTGCGCCATCTTCATCAAAATACGTTACTTTAATAAGTTCATCTTTAAGTTGAGTTACCGATAACCCACTGCATCGAAGCACAAGTGCGTCTTTTAAGTTTAATGCATTGCGTAACTTATCATCAGGGTCGGCCATTACCGCCCCGCAATCATGGCATTTACGTGCAGCAATATCATTTTGGGCACCGCACTGCTCACATTCTTTAAACCTAAAACGATAATCGCACTGCTCTTTTCTACCTTCATCATCTTCTAACAGGCCTTGGCAACGCCTGCCAAAGTGCTCTATTACTTTGCCAGTGGAGTCTGTTTTACCCCAGAATATATTCGCAAACCCACAACCTGGGCAAAGTACCTGCACAGGTTCATTATCACTATCGCCTTTTTTATCACCTACTTCTGGGTGAAATAAATTAAAACCATTGCCAGCATAATCTATTACTAAGCAATCCGTTTTTGATTCGGATAACCTTAAACCTCGCCCCACAATTTGTTGATATAAACTAACCGATTCTGTAGGTCTTAAAATAGCTATAAAGTCGACATGTGGCGCATCAAAGCCGGTTGTTAGTACCGATATATTAACTAAATACTTTAATTGCTTAGCTTTAAATTGCTTAATGATTTTATCGCGCTCAGTGTTTGGCGTATCACCTGTTATTAGTGCACTTTGATGAGCTGGCAAGTAGCTTAATATTTCCTGGGCATGCATTACCGTGGCGGCAAAAACCATAACACCTTCGCGCTCTTCACTGTATTGAATTACTTGCTGTAATATAGCCTGCGTTGCGCGCTCACTGTTTTTTAAAAGCGCATTCATATCATCAGTCGTATATTGCCCAAATGCATTGCTATCTAAGGACGAAAAATCATAATGGCTAATTGCTGCATCAACTTCGTTAGGTGGCGTTAAATAATTATGTTTGATCATATACCTGAGCGGCAATTCAAAAATACAACTTTTAAACGGGCTTTCTTGAGTACCCTTAACAAAACCATGATAATGGTGATGGTATATCCACCCCATTCCTAACCGATAAGGTGTTGCTGTTAAACCCAATACTTTTAACTGAGGGTTATACTCTTTTAAACTGTTTATTACTTTACCGTACTGACTTTTTTTATCCCCATTTACCCTGTGGCATTCATCAATAATAAGTAATGAATAATGCTCATTTAATTTATTTAAATTACGAGAAAGTGATTGCACACTGGCAAAGGTTACTTGATGGTTTAATGATTTTTCTTTTAAGCCTGCTGAAAATATACTCGCCTCTAAACCAAAACTTTTATATTTTTGCGAATTTTGCTCTACCAGCTCTTTTACATGAGCAAGCACTAATATTTTTTGCTTAGCTATACGCGCAAGTTCAGCAATAACCAAACTCTTACCTGCACCGGTTGGTAATACAATTACGGCAGGATCATTACTCTTTCTAAAGTGTAAAACGGTGCGTTCTACGGCTTCTTGCTGGTAAGGTCTTAGTTTATAGCTCATG
>NZ_JACJED010000026.1:0-68970 GCF_014163885.1 Pseudoalteromonas sp. SR43-2
CAATTTGATTGGTAATTTATTAAACAACCAAAAAATCATACTTTTGTAATAATAAAATTTATTAGTTTTTATTTTACGTAGTAAAGCTTACGTTCAGTTTAATGCACTAAAACACCATTGGTTAACCAATTACCTCGTACTATTTGTATAAATAAAATTTAAGCATGGCAGTACAAGATGCATTTGAAATAAGAATTTAAAAATTAAATATTAGTGAAAGCTAGCTTAAAAAACTTAAGAGGTATTTGAGCTCAGTGGGAGGAATTCTTTTTTGTAGATAATTTTATTAATGATATTTATACAAAAAATACCAATAAGTTTTAAATAAAGTATTAAAAATACCTAGATGGTTAATTTAATTTAGCTCATATTAGATTTTTTAGCAGAACTCGGCGTGTTTTTTTGTGGATTGAAATTAGTTTAATCTAGGGGCTGTTAAATCGCGGCGCGAGGTTTATAACCTAGCCAGCCAGGTAGCTATTCCTACGTTATGCGACTGGCTTACCTTTATGTGAAAGTATGTAAAAACAGAGCAAAGCTTCCGCGTCCTGTTCACGCCCCTTACCACATCGATTTAGGCAACAAAGAGTTACTATCTAAAGGGCAGCGCATGTTTGCTAGCACGCTTTTACAGGCATTAAAAAAGACGAGCACTTTGCAATGATCGCCTTTTTATATAACAGTCAGCTAATTACTCTTGAAAGTAAGTGCCCCAGCCGTCGTATTCAACATCGCACTCAACGGCTAGTTGCGCTAGCTTATCAACGTCTTCCATAATAACGTCTACGTCTAGCTCAGCTTCAACTACAATGTCAAAGCTCCAAATTTTACTGCCATCTTCAAGTTCAAGCTCTGCTGGCTCTTCAACATCGTAGCCTAATTTAAAAGCAGCCAATGCAGCTTGCTCTAGTTTAGGGAAGTCTTCACACACAAAATGGTGTTCTACTTCATAAAGTATTTCAGGATCTGATCCATCTTCAAGTAGTGAACTTACGATGTCTTCACTTATTTCACGCCAGTTTTCCATTATTTTTCTCTCACTTGAGCATCTAATTCAGTTATTTTAGCAGCCATAATGCTATGCACGCTTTTAGCATGCTCACGCGCGCTAATTTCTTTATCAAGCGGTATAGGCGCTAACATTTCGATGTAAATTGTACCATTATCCCAACGATTTAGCTTAATGGTTTTATGTGTTGTATTCATACATACCGGAATTATGGGTACATCTGCGCTCATTGCGGTGTGAAAAGCACCTGTTTTGAACGGTAGCAACCCTCTTCCATAGCTTCGTGTGCCTTCTGGAAACATCCATACAGATAAGCCATTATTTTTAATTTTTTCGGCTGCTTTGGAGATAGTTCCCGCTGCTTTGGAGCGATTCGATCTGTCTATTAATATATTACCCGACAACCAATAAAGCTGACCGAAAAATGGGATCCACTTTAAGCTCTTTTTCCCCAAACTTACGCAGTTTTTAGGCACCATTGCAGGCACTGTAAATAAGTCGTAGCTATTTTGATGATTAGCAACATAAACTGCAGGGCCTGCATCAATTGCATCTTCATGACGTGTTAAAACTAATTTAACGCCAATCATTTTAGCCATTGAGCCAAACCAGCCCGCTATAATATGTACATTATTGGGATGAAATGGTCTTACAATCGAAAGTAATAAACCAAAAATACAACTGAATAATATAAACATCAGCATAATAAAAACGCGTATAACAGCTAGCAAATGAGTTTCTCCAAAAATCAATTATGATTATTATAGCGTTAATTTGTGACACAGACGAGTCAATAGCGCACAAGTGTACGCTGAAGTATGCAAGCTCTTTACTTTAAAACAAAAACGGCCTGCAAATGCAGACCGTTTTTATTTATACAAAAAAGTAATTGGTTACTCTTCGTTAATGGCTTCTATTGGTTCATCATCTTGTGGGGTTAGCTCAACAACGGCTTCGTCAACACGCTGTAAGCCGCGCGGTAGTTTATTACCCCTACGCCCTCGCTCACCATGATAATGCTCTAAATCAGATGGTTTAAGCGTTAGTTTACGCTTACCAGCATGAAGCGTAACACTGCTTCCTTGTGGCACAACAGCAAGCACTTTTACAAACTCTTCACGGGCTTGTACTTTAGCTCCAGGAATAGAAATAATCTTATTCCCTTTACCTTTGCTAAGTTTTGGTAAGTCACGTAGCGGGAATAAAAGCATGCGACCTTCGTTAGAAATAGCCATACAGTAATCACTAGCAACATCGTTCACCCTAATAGGAGAAAGTAATATTCCACCCTTAGGGACACTTACCAGCGCTTTACCATTTTTATTTTTACTCACTAAGTCTTTAAAGTCAGTAATAAAGCCGTAACCTGCATCTGACGCCATAAGCAATACTTGCTCGTCTTCACTCATTACCACGTGCTCAAAATTAGCACCTGGTGTTAAGTTAAAACGACCTGTCATTGGTTCACCTTGGCTACGCGCCGAAGGCAGACTGTGCGCATCGGTTGCAAATGCCCGCCCTGCTGAATCTAAAAATACAGCAGGTTGATTGCTCTTACCCCGAGCCGAGGCTCTAAAGCCATCACCTGAACGGTAATTTAAGCCTTGTACATCTAAATCATGGCCTTTACCAACGCGTGCCCAGCCTTTATCAGATAGCACAACAGTGACTGACTCTGATGGAATTAAATCTTTTTCGTTAAGTGCTTTCGCTTCTGAACGCTCAATCACTGGCGAGCGACGATCGTCACCGTACATTTCAGCGGCTTCTTGAATTTCTTTTTTAAGCAGTGTCGACATACGACGTTCTGAGCCCAAAATTTGCGCTAATTTATCACGCTCTTTGGATAGTTCATCTTGCTCACCGCGAATTTTAAACTCTTCAAGTTTTGCTAAATGACGAAGTTTTAATTCTAAAATTGCTTCTGCTTGAGTATCAGATAAATCAAAGCGCTCCATTAATACAGGCTTTGGTTTGTCTTCGCTGCGAATGATTTCAATCACTTCATCGATATTTAAAAAGGCGGCTAATAAACCTTCTAAAATATGCAAACGTGCTAATACTTTATCTAAACGATACTGCAAACGACGACGCACTGTTTCGCGTCTAAATGTTAGCCACTCACTTAAAATACAGCGCAAGTCTTTAACTTGCGGGCGACCATCTAGGCCTAGCATGTTTAAGTTTACGCGGTAATTTTTTTCAAGATCGGTGGTTGCAAATAAGTGAGCCATTAATGGCTCAGCTTTAATGCGGTTTGAGCGCGGAATAATTACAATGCGCGTTGGATTTTCATGATCTGACTCGTCACGTAAATCAGCAATCATAGGTAATTTTTTAGCGTTCATTTGCGCTGCAATTTGCTCAAGTACTTTACCACCTGAACACTGATGCGGCAGCGCTGTAATAACAATATCGCCATGCTCTTCGGTGTAAACCGCACGCATTTTGATTGACCCACGACCGGTTTTATATATTTTATGAATATCGGCTTTTGGGGTAATTATTTCAGCATCTGTTGGGTAATCTGGTGCATGTACAAGCTCAAGTAATTCTTCAAGCTCTGTTTTTGGTTTATCAAGTAATAAACAACATGCGCTAGCCACTTCACGTACGTTATGTGGCGGAATATCTGTTGCCATACCTACGGCGATACCCGTTATACCATTGAGTAAAATATGCGGTAAACGAGAAGGCAATACTACAGGTTCATCCATGGTGCCATCAAAGTTTGGCGTCCAATCAACAGTGCCTTGGCCAAGCTCTTTTAGCAGTACTTCAGAAAACTTAGATAAACGCGCTTCGGTATAACGCATTGCTGCAAACGATTTAGGGTCATCTGCCGCCCCCCAGTTTCCTTGTCCATCTACCAAAGGGTAGCGATAAGAAAACGGCTGAGCCATTAATACCATAGCTTCGTAACAGGCACTGTCGCCGTGTGGATGGTACTTACCGAGTACGTCACCCACTGTACGGGCTGATTTTTTGTACTTAGCGTTAGCCGACAAGCCCAGTTCACTCATCGCATAAATAATACGACGCTGCACTGGTTTTAAGCCATCACCTACATGCGGTAGGGCACGATCCATGATTACGTACATGGAATAATTTAAATAGGCGTCTTCGGTAAAACGCCCCATTGTTTGTTGCTCAATTCCTTGCATTAGCAAGGTATCTGTATCACTCATTAAAGCTTACCTAGTTTTTCTTATAGCTTACACGGTAGATTACATTGGCGTAATCATCGCTTACTAACAGACTGCCGTCACCTAATTCTGCAAATGCAACAGGGCGTCCAAATGTTGTTTCGTCTTTCATAAAGCCAGTAATAAATGGCGTATATTTAGTTACCCGACCTACTTCGATTGTTGCAAGGCCTACTTTATAGCCTGACTTTTTAGAACGGTTCCATGAGCCATGTTCAGCAACAAATAATTGTTGCTTATAACTTGCTGGAAATTGCTTACCGTTATAAAAATGAATACCTAGTGGCGCTACATGCGCTGGAAGTGCAAGTGCTGGCGATGTGTAATCGGCAATGTTTTTACCTTCACCAAACTCAGGGTCAATAATTGCACCGGCATGAACATACGGAAAGCCAAAATGCTCACCTTCTTGCGTTGCACGGTTTAACTCATCAGGCGGAATATCATCGCCCATCATGTCGCGACCGTTATCACTAAACCATAAAGCTTGAGTTGCAGGATGAAAATCAAAACCCACTGTGTTTCTAACGCCTTTAGCTATTGTTTTTATTTGTTTTGTTTCTACATTAAGGGCAAAAATACGACCAAAACGTTCATCCTCAGCACAAATATTACACGGTACACCCACCGGAATGATTAATTCTCCCGTTGGTGCAAAACGTAAAAATTTCCAACCATGATGACGCTCACTCGGTAGTTTGTTATAGACCACATCAAACTTTGGATCTTTTAATTGGGTATCAATATTTTTAAAGCGGATAATACGATGCACTTCGCCTACATATAAATCGCCATCTTTAATTGCTATGCCAGAGGGCATGTTTAAGCCTTTAGCCACAACAATTTTTTTATCTGCTACGCCGTCGCTATTGTGATCAATAAGCGCATATACGTTGCCTGCTTTACGAGAGCCAACATACACAATACCTTTTTTTGAAACGGCTATTTGACGTGCATTTTCTACATCATTTGCAAATAAACTAATTTCAAACCCAGGTGCTACGGTGAGCTTATCAAGTATATTTTTAGCCATTGCAGGAGCGCTAGTCAGCCCAAGTAACAGCAAACTTCCTAGTAATTTTTTCATTCGTCTCTCCTAGTGTTAGGCACAAGCAATTAAACGAGTGCCTTGTTACCATGATCTTCTAACCATTGACGACGATCAGGCGATCGTTTTTTAGCAAGTAGCATATCCATCATTTCCATGGTTTCTACTTCTTCATCAAGCGTAAGCTGCACTAAGCGTCGTGTATTAGGATCCATAGTGGTTTCACGAAGCTGTAACGGATTCATTTCACCCAGACCTTTGAATCGTTGTACGTTTACTTTTCCGCGTTTTTTCTCGGCTTCTATGCGCGCCAAAATAGCGGTTTTCTCTTCTTCATCTAGGGCGTAATAAACTTCTTTACCAATATCTATTCTAAATAATGGCGGCATTGCAACATACACATGCCCTGTTTTTACTAACTCTGGAAAATGACGAACAAACAGTGCACATAACAATGTTGCGATGTGTAGTCCATCCGAGTCAGCATCGGCCAGTATACAAATTTTATTGTAACGCAGTCCCGACATATCTGTTGATTCTGGATCAATACCCAGTGCCACTGAAATATCATGTACTTCTTGTGATGCTAGTATTTGCCCCGACTCTACTTCCCAAGTATTTAAAATTTTACCACGTAGCGGCATAATTGCCTGAAATTCACGGTCTCGCGCTTGTTTCGCAGAACCACCAGCAGAATCACCTTCCACTAAAAACAGCTCGGTTCGGTCATTATCGGCAGCACTACAATCGGTCAATTTACCTGGTAATGCAGGCCCTGCAGTAACTCGTTTACGTACAACTTTTTTAGCTGCACGCAAACGGCTTTGCGCGTTTGAAATACATAACTCAGCTAATAATTCTGCGGTATCGGTATGTTCATTTAGCCATAAACTAAACGAATCTTTTACAACACCCGATACAAATGCGGCACATGAACGTGATGAAAGTTTTTCTTTGGTTTGCCCTGCAAATTGTGGATCTTGCATTTTAACCGACAATACGTAACTACAGCGTTCCCAAATATCATCCGGTGTTAGCTTTACGCCACGAGGTAGTAAATTTCTAAACTCACAAAACTCTCGCATTGCTTCAAGCAAGCCTTGGCGCAGACCATTTACATGTGTACCACCTTGCGCGGTAGGAATTAAGTTTACGTAGCTTTCCGCTATTGATTCGCCACCTTCAGGTAGCCATACAACAGCCCAATCAGCGCCTTCAATTGAGCTTTTAAATTCACCAACAAATGGGTCTTGCGGTAATGTTTCAAACCCTTTAACGGCTTCAATTAGGTAATCTTTTAAGCCCGTTTCGTAAAACCATTCTTTGGTTTCTTTTGTTTGCTTATTAACAAATTTAATACGCAGTCCTGGGCATAAAACCGCTTTGGCTTTTAATAAATGATTAAGCTTGGTAATTGAGTAGTTTGGTGAATCAAAGTAGCTAACATCAGCCCAAAAACGAACGGTGGTACCTGTATTGCGCTTACCAACAGTACCAATTACGCTCAAATCTTCTACTTTATCGCCATTTTCAAAGGCCATTCTGTATTGTTGAGCGTCGCGCCTTACGGTTACTTCTACACGGGTAGATAACGCATTTACTACAGAAATACCGACACCGTGTAAACCACCCGAAAATTGATAGTTTTTATTAGAAAACTTACCACCGGCGTGTAACTTAGTGAAAATTAGTTCAACCCCTGGGATACCTTCCTCAGGATGAATATCAATAGGCATACCACGTCCGTCATCGCTCACTTCGAGCGAGTTATCTTCGTGGAGAATTACGTCGATACGAGTAGCATGACCCGCCATAGCTTCATCGACACTGTTATCGATAACCTCTTGGCCTAAATGGTTTGGGCGTACGGTATCGGTGTACATCCCTGGGCGTCGTTTTACCGGATCTAATCCATTAAGTACTTCAATGGCTTCGGCGTTATAATTTTGATCACTCATAGTTTTTGTCTTTATATCCGCTAAGGCTCTAATACGTTTACTAGTTTTATTGTTATATGCGCTAAAGCGTTAATATAGTAACTAACCTCAGTTCAGGCTAACTAGTTTTACGTGATTTTAAGAAAATCTACAATACTTGCAAAGGTGCGTTCAAATTCAACGTAGCTATGATCGCCACCAAACTCTATCAATTGCTTGCATTGCGAATAATATTTTACTGCGTGTTGAAAGTTCAACACTTCATCGCCTGTTTGCTGTAATAAATACAGTAACTCAGGATGTGCTAATTTATCTACAGCGAGTAATTTCAGCGCCTCAATATGACTGTTATTTAAATCGTAATGATAATCTTGATACGGATTATAATTAGGCCCAAGTAACGACTGTAATAAATTATAAGGTGCGACCGCGGGATTAATGACCACTGCAGGAATTTGATAACGCTGCGATAAATACGTGGCAAAAAAACCACCTAACGAGCTACCTAATAAAACGGTATCTGGCGTTAGTAATTGTTCAAGCTCAATTATAGCTTGTAGGGGCTCGTGGTTTAAGTTCGGTACACAATAATCAACGTCATAGTTTGCCATAAGCTCACCAAAGCGCACAGCTTTATATGATTTTTGTGAACTATTAAAGCCATGAATATAAATTACGCGCTTAGCCATACCACTTCCGTTTTTACTTCAACTTTATCTTTTTTACTCTTTATATTTAGCATTCTGTAAGCAGGCCCTGCATTTTTTTGCTCCCACTTTGGAGTGTATTTTACAAACTGGACTGAACTGGCAGGACTTGCATATATAGGCAAGCCTCTAAAATTTTGTTCATAATCGTTGTGTACATGACCATGAAAAAGCGCAGATACATTATTACTATTAACTAAAATATTTAAAAGCTGTGGACCATTTTCTAATAAGTGCTTATCAAGATAGCCATTTATTGGCAGCGGATTATGATGGCAAAAGATAACTTTACTATTATTCGAGTTGACTAAAGTATCAGTTATTTCATCTAAATGCGCGCCAGTAACCCATCCTGCGGGCGTGGGTCCTTTAGAATTAATAAGAAGCAGCTCAACCCCGTTAGCAATAATATGTTTAGCCGAATTTATTTTTCCGCCACTTATGCGATTAAGCATTACTAGTTCATCATGATTACCTGGTACCCAAAATACAGGGCAAGTGATGTCACTGGCATTTATAAGTTCACTAAATAATAAGTACGATTCAAAACTATGGTCTTGTGTTAAATCACCACCAAAAATTACGCAATCTACTGGCTGCTCAGCGATGTGTGCCAAAGCTTGTTCAAAATGAGCTGCAGTATTTACATTAAAATATTCACCATTTTTATCTGCAAATAAATGGCTGTCGGTAATATGCGCAATGCACAAAGATGATTTATCAAATGTATATGTATCATCAAACCAAGCCATTATTTACATCCCAATTTAATGTTGCTTGCCCGTGCTCTACACAGGCCACTAACCAGTCGAATAAAAAAGCATTAAGTTGATACTTTTCATCTTTTTGATGCATTTTAGGGTTGGGGTATCCGTACGATGGTTTTATGCGTTGATGGTAATCGTGATGAATAATTTCAGCTACTTTCGCATCGTGATACAAACGCACCGTTAAATACAGCGGCGCTATCCCTTTAACCATTCCTGTTAGCTGCTTAATTGAAATATCCATAGTGTATTTTGCGCTGCCATCAATTTTTGTAGCAAATTCACTGTTGCCAAGTTTTACTTCACGAATGCTTCCTATATTGCGCTCGCTCGGTAACAACTTTAATAGTCGCACATAGTTATGCTCACAAAGTGTTAAATACTTTGGGAGGCTTTGAATATATCGATTTGTTGCTAATTGTGCTGTCAAAGTTCCGCCATAATATTAGTAAGAGTTTATGCCCATTTGCTTGCCATTTTTTCGCGATTTAGCGCAAGCCACTGCATACAAATAACCGTTGCCGCATTATCCATTTCACCGTTATTGAGGCGCATTAGCGCATCATCAACCGATAAAATATGAGTTTTTATATCCTCTCCTTCAGTTTCAAGACCATATACACCTGATTTCACTTGGCTTAAATCAGCACGTGCTAAATATAAGTGTAAGCGCTCAGTTGTTCCACCTGGGCTTGATAGGTATGAAAGCATAAATTCAAGCTCGATTAATTCAAGCCCTGCTTCTTCATACGCTTCTTTTTTTACAACAGATTCGTAATCCGTACTGCCGTCTGTCATTCCGGCTATACATTCTAGTAGCCACGGCGAATGCTTACTTTTAATGGCGCCAATACGTATTTGCTCAATTAAAAGAACAGTATCTGATATTGGGTCGTAAGGAAGTACTGCAATTGCATCGCCACGTTCTAATATTTCTCGGCTAATTAGCTCTGATTTTCCACCCGCAAAAAGAGCATGTTCAAACTGGTATAAATCAACCTGAAAAAAACCTTTATAAAGGTTTTTTATTGGCTTTAAATTTACATCTTTATGTGTAAATTGAACGAGCTTTTTATCAACCACGTACCTACCTCCTACTTATCTAAAGCTTTAAAATGCGTTAATATATTCTGTTACACTTGAACATACTGTTTTACTAATTATTTTTTTTGTTATGTAGTAAAACAGGTTAACATGCTTTTAGTACAAAAATTGTCTAAGGACCGAACCCCACATGAAAAAGAACATTCTTGCGGCGCTAGTTAGTTTATCATGCGCACTAAGTGCAACAGCAGTGAAAGCTGAAGATTTACTACAAGTTTTTGAAATAGCAACAGCTAACGATCCTACTGTTTTAAAAGCAAAAGCCCAAGCCGATGCGCAGTCTTACCAAAGCGATTTGGCGATGAGTGCACTATTACCTCAAATTGGTTTAACTATGGGTTATACAAAAAGCGATGCAACGTCGTACCAAAGCGTTGGCGACTTATCTAACCAAGTTAAAGTTGAAAGTGACACAGACCAATTCTCTCGTGGTGTAAGTTTAAGCCAAACATTATTTGATTTAGGTGCTTGGAACACTTTAGATATTGCCGATAAGCAAGCTCTACAAGCAAGCGGCCTATATGATGCAGCTAAACAAAATTTAATTGTACGCGTTGCTGAAGGTTATTTTAACGTATTAAGTGCCAGTGATAACCTTGAATTTGTCGAAGCTGAAAAACGTGCCATTGCACGTCAACTTGAGCAAACAAAACAACGTTATGCAGTAGGTTTAACAGCTATAACAGACGTACACGAAGCACAAGCTCAGTTTGATAACTCAGTAGCCCAAGAAATTATTGCCAGTAATGCTGTAGAAACTGCACGCGAGCAACTTCGTGAGATAACTGGTAAATATCACGAAAAATTAGACTTTTTAAATACAGATACTTTCTCAACAACTAAGCCAACGAAGCGCTCAAGCGACTTTGTTAAAGTAGCTGAAGATAAAAATATCAACTTACAAGTCTCTAAAGTAACGGTTGATATTGCAAAAGATCAAATTGAATTAGCAAAAGCGGGTCATTATCCAAAACTAACTCTAAGTGCAAGTTATGGTGACTCTCTTACAGACACTCATACAGACACTCAAATAAATGGCGCTAATTTTTATGACCAACCGCGTTCAGACTCTAGTTCTGTTGGGCTTAACTTTAGCGTACCTTTATATTCAGGTGGCGCAACGGTTGCTGCAACAAACCAAGCGCGTGCGTTTTACGTATCAGCGAGCCAAGATTATGAAACAAATTACCGCGCAGTCACTCGCACAGTAATTACATCTTATAATCAAGTTGTTTCAGATATTGCGACTTATAAAGCGCTAGAGCAAGCGGTTGTTTCAGCTCAAAGTGCCCTTAAAGCAACTGAAGCCGGTTTTGAAGTAGGTACTCGTACCATTGTTGACGTACTCGTGAGTACGCAAAATTTATACGATGCAAAACGTAACCTTGCTGATGTGCGTTACCGTTATGTGTTATCTACCCTTCGCTTAAAACAAGCAGCGGGTACATTAACAAGTGAAGATTTAGTTGCTATAAACCAAGGTTTAAAATCAGCTTAACTTTACAGCTAAACATAATATAAATTTATTCAAAGCCAGCATGTAGCTGGCTTTTTGTATTTTATAGCGCTTAGCGTTAAACTATCGTTTTTATTCTCAGAGAGATTTTTGTGGTCACCTCATCTCCTTTTAAAGCATCTTTTTTAGGCCCTCGATACTGGCTAACGTGGGTTGGCGTTTTATTTTTATACTTAATTTCTTGGCTACCACAAAAGCTACAGCTGGCAATGGGTAAGCAACTTGGCCGCTTAGTCCATAAATTTATGAAGCGCCGTCGCCATATTGCAGAAGTAAACATTAAGCTGTGCTTTCCTGATATGAGCGAAGCAGATCAAAAAAAACTTGTACTCAAAAATATGGAAAACACCGGCATTGCAATGGTTGAAACCGGCATGGCTTGGTGGTGGCCGCAGTGGCGAGTAAAAAGTGTATATGGCTCAATCAAAGGTTTGGAGCATTTTGAGCGCGTACAGGCATCTGGTAAAGGTGTTTTATTACTTGTACCTCATATTCTGCATCTTGAAATGGCGAGTCGTGTAATGGGATTAAAATGCCAAGGTTTAGGCTTTTACCGCCCTCATAACAACGCTCTAATGGAATACTTTACAACGAATGGCCGCCTTCGTTCTAACGAATACCTAATTGGCCGAAAAGATGTAAAAGGCTTACTAAAATCATTAAAAAACAAAAAAGTATGCTATTACTTACCTGACCAAGATTACGGCCGTAACCGCTGTGAATTTGTGCCATTTTACGCCGTCCCTGACACAGCAACGACAACAGGTACTCTTATGTTTGCTGGCAGTAAAAACTGCGAAACTATGAGCTTAATCTCGCGTCGCGACGAAAATGGTAAGTATCATTTAGAGGTAGTACCTGAGCTTGAAAACTTCCCAAGTGGTGATGATAAGGCTGATGTAACACGTGTAAATCAACGCATGGAACAATCTGTTAATGCCGCTCCAGAGCAATACATGTGGCTACACCGTCGCTTTAAAACTCGACCGGATAAAAATACCCCTTCTTTTTACAAAAAGTAATGGTATAACAATAATAGGAACAAATAAGGTGGGTAATAATCATGTGGTTTTGGATTAGACATTTATCATTTGCAGCCGTGCTAATAGCACTCGCCGTATACTTCTTAGTGGGTGATGGTTCTGTATTTGATATTAAAAAATCTAAAAATGCAGCCGCCGAAGGATTATCACGCTTTTACTCCTCCATTCGTAACCAAGTAAAAAGTAATAAAGAACGAGATCAATTTGTTTTAAAACTTAAAACACCAGAACAAACCTTGGATAGAGTATTGGCTGAACGTGCGCGAACAGTAGATCCAATGCCGACCACTTGGACTGGAGAGGTTGAACCTAGGCGCTTTGAAAATGGCACAACTCTTAAAGATGTACTTAATCAATATGCTAAAAACGAGGGGATTGAGCTTTACTGGTACTTAAGTAAAGATTACGTAGTTAAAGATCATTTTAGAGTAGACAGTAACTTTACTTCAGCACTGTACCAAATTGGACGCGCTATAAATGATGACTTTGAGCATGAGGTTTATACTTACTTTTGCCATAAACAAAGAGCAGCGGTTATTACCGAATTACCATCAGAATTTGTACGTACAAACTGTTTAAAACTAAAGGTTTAAGGGTTTACACGTACAAAAACCCAAGCAAGCGCTTGGGTTTTTCAATTCAATTCAATTCAATTCAAAAATACTATTCCAAATATTAGTTACGTTAGTAATATCTTGTAAAAACGTTTCTCGCGGGATCAATTTGCCTTTTTGCTCCAAGCTTAACACGTGATAACACGAGCGATAATCAATATACGCTTTTATCAACTGCTGTTTTTGCTCTTTAGTAATACAACCTATATTTGCCGCATCCGTTAATATTCTTACGTTATCTGAGTAAACTGTAAGCTGTTCAAACTCGTTTGCGTGTTTAAGTACTAAATATTGCGTAATAAACTCAATATCAGCCATGCCACCAACATCTTGTTTTAAATCAAATTGATCAATATTTCCCTTCGCTAGATGGTCGCGCATTTTTTCGCGCATTTTTATTACATCAGCTTTTAGCACGGTATCATCGCGCTGCTGGCAAAGTATGTTTTTACGAATTTGTGAAAAACGATCTATCAGATCGTTTTGACCTAAAATTAATCGAGCCCGAACAAGTGCTTGATGCTCCCACGTCCATGCTTGAGTTTGCTGATAGTGATTAAAGCTCTCTAAATTGATAGCCAATAAACCAGAGGCTCCTTCAGGACGTAATCGCGTATCAAGCTCGTATAAAATGCCCGATGCAGTACGGGTATTAAATAAATGCATTAAGCGCTGAGCGAGCTTTAAATAAAACTGACGAGAATCTATCGGTTTTTCACCATTAGTTAGGCTTGAGCCATCATGATTATGCACAAACACCAAATCTAGATCTGAGTCGTACCCGACTTCTAAACCACCTGTTTTACCATATGCAATAACAGCAAAACCTTTATTTTCATCATCTGTGCCAGGGGGCATACCAAAGCGCTTAACAGTGTTATGCCATGCAATATTAACAGCTTGGTCAACAATCGCCTCTGCCAGTACGGTTAAATGATCGCTTACTTTCATTACGTCAAGAACACCGGTTGCATCGGCGGCAGCAATTCGTAATTGATGCGTTTGCTTAAATTGCCTAAGCGACTCCATTTGCAGTTCTAAATCGTCATGCTCTATTCGTAAAAAATACTGTCTTATTTCATCTTTATACGACGTGAGCGGGGTTGGTTTATAAAGAACTGCGGGGTCTATTAGTTCATCAAGTAATATGGGGTAGCGAGAAATATGCTCCCCTATCCATTTGCTATGACAACACAGTAAAACAAGTTGCTTTAATGCACCTTGGTTTTCGTAAAGCAATTCTAAATAGGCAGTACGCGAAATTATCTTATTAAAAATTTGGCAAACCATTGTGAAAGCTGCTGCACTGGCATTAAAGTCATTTAATTGATTTAGTAAAACGGGCATTAACTTATCAAGAGTGTCACGCCCTCGGTTACCTATATTTACCTTAGACAGCCTTAATTTAAAATCGTTAAGGGGTGCTTGCCATTCATCTCTGGCCTCTTTTAAAAAGCTCACATCACCATGATCCCAAGCACTAATAAATGCGCCTTCACAGGTATCAAGTGGCACGGTTTCCTCGCCAATCACAAGTGCAAACTCACCGTTAACTTGTTTCATCACCTTTTCTATAGTGTTTAAAGTGGCAGAAAAATCAGCTTGTTCTAATAATAAATTTAAGCGTTGCTGATTCAATTCATCATCGGGGAGTGTTTGCGTTTGCTGATCGTCAAATATTTGAAGGTACTGCTCAACTTTACGTAAATAAAGGTAATTGCGCCTCAGCTCGCTTGCTTCTTGCTCATCTATAACTTGGTTAAGTGCCAACTCATTTAATGCTGTAAGTAAAGATTGGGTTTGTAAATTAGCCTCTCGCCCACCTCTTACCATTTGCAGGGCTTGCACTATAAATTCAACTTCACGAATACCACCAGCGCCTAGTTTTATATTATTAGTTAAGCGTTTACGGCGAACCTCTTGTGCAATCATTAACTTCATTTTACGCAAGGATTCAATCACCGAAAAATCAATATACCGGCGGTAAACAAACGGCTTTAAAAGCTTAATAAATTCATCCCAATATTTATTAGGGGTGCCAATTAAGCGCCCTTTTAACATGGCGTAGCGTTCCCAGTCGCGCCCTTGTTCTTGGTAGTAATCTTCAATGGCATTAAAGCTCATAACCAAAGGGCCGCTTTCGCCAAACGGACGTAAGCGCATATCAACTCTAAATACCTGCCCATCACCGGTGGCTTGGTTAAGTGCTGCAATCAGTTTTTGTGCAACTTTGGTATAAAACACTTGGGCCTCAAGGCTTCTGCGGCCACCTTGGGTTTTTGTGCTGCGCGGATACGCAAAAATAAGATCAATATCAGAGGAATAATTTAGCTCCTGTCCGCCAAGCTTCCCCATCCCCAATACCATTAGCGGCATTGCTTGGTTTTGCTCATCAAGCGGTTCACCATTTACTTTTGCCACCTGTGCATGCGCCCATTGGTTGGCGCTATTAATTAACATGTCAGCCAGTTGGCTTATGTAATTAATACTATCGGCAATGGGGTTGTTACAGCATAAATCTAAAAAGGCGACTTTAAGCCAGTACTTTTCACGATATTGACGAAGTACTTTATGGCACTGTGCTTCATCAAGGTCAGCTAAATTCAGGTTTTTAAAAGGAGAATCTATTACTCTATTTTGTATTTCGTCTTTGCATAATAGCCAGGTATTTAAATCAGGTTGTGACTCTAAACTGCGCCAAGCAAAGTCGCTTAATGCTAATAACCTTACAACTTCACTTTGTTTACTTTGCTGCGGGTATAACTGTTCAAAGCGCATCAAGCCAAGTTTTTGTAATTGAATAGGAAGTTGCTTTACGTTACTCATCAATCCTCTCTTTTATATCATCAATAACCGTACTAGAATGATTAAAACCTAGAAAGGTTAACTTAATTAGGATCACCATGTCATATTTGTCTTTATCTAACACTAGTTTTATTGCGATTGCCATTAGTTTTGCGGTTATTTGCATAACTATTTTTTGTTTACGAGTTGTCACTCAAATCAAAGCAAAACAAGCGCTTAAAGATGAGTTAGCGCAACACGACAACTTTGCCATGGGTATTAGTTTTGCATCTGAAATATCGGTTGTTATAGCCACTATAGCCTTTTTATTTGACGAAATAAGCGTAAGCACTGCACAGTCAAACCCGTTAAAAGTGTTAATTATTATTGTTCTCTTATTCACTTTTATAAAAGTGGGCCATTTAATTCACAGAAAATGGATACTCCACAGATTTAATGAAGAAGCTGCCATACTAAAACAAAATGTATGTGCTGCATTGGTAGACTCAGGAATGTTAATCGCTAACTGTATTATTGCTCTGGGCTTGTACACGTGGACGCACACCCAAGGGTTTAGCAACTTACTTATTGCTTGCGTTAGCTTTTTTACACTTCAGGGGATGTTTGCACTTGATAGCAAAATACGAGAACACCGTTTTGCAAAAGCAAACCAAGGTGCGTCACTACAAAGTAACTTTAACCTAGAAAATACATCTATTGGTATAAGATATGCTGGAAAATCAATTGGCTTAGCGTTGGCTGTATATGCTGGTTTATCTAGCGCAGCATTTCAAAACGGTAAAATGGTTGAAAACATATTTACACTTGTAATGCATTGCGGTGTAATGTGGATACTACTTTACAGCTTAACGTATGTGATAAAAATTATCTCTTTACCAAATATTGATACGGCTCTTGAAATAGACCATCAAGATAATATTGGGGTAGCATGCATAGAATTTGCTGTTTTTTGTGCTATAGGTTATTTACTTATTAGTATGTTTTCTCTTTAGACCTTTTTACTGAAAATACAGCAATTGAAACGTCTGCATTTAAGTAATAATGGTAATTACTTAGATGCAACAAGGTCCTAGCTCTATGCCACCTGAAATAACGAACTATTTGTTAATTGACATAGACAACGAATTTAGCCGCGCATTTGCCGAATACTATGTAAATAGTAATGGCATAACAAAAGCGAGTACACTTATTGCTGCAGGGAGTAATACCCGCCAATTAGTAAAAATGATGTTTGACGAGCTTATTAAAGACTATAGTTATTGCGATCTTGGAAACGAAATAAGCGTTTCTGAGTTAATTAATTATTTAAAAGATCATCACGATTTACACGGAGTCCTTTTCAATAGCACCGATTATTTACTCGCAAGTGATAAGCAGCGCTTTATTTATAACTCCTTGCATAAAGAACGCTTTTTAATAAATCTTGATGATATAGGCTATACACTAAGCCGGGTTACCGACGAGACGTTAACGGAACCTTCGCAAAATCATCACGATATAGCGCACACCCCACAAGATTTAATAGATCTCGCCGAACAACTTAATAAAAATAAATAATTGCGCACAGCCCCCAGCTTACTTACCATAGCAATATATATTTTTACGCTATGTAGTAAGTGACGCCCTATGCGAGTTCCTCATATTTATCAAACATCGAGTATTGCCCTAAACACCCCTGTAACTTTAGATGACGATGCTGCAGGGCATATTGGCAGAGTGCTGCGCATGAAAGTAGGCGAGCATGTATCTATTTTTAATGGCGAAGGTGGCGAATACCTTAGTGAAATAATTGAGGTAACAAAAAAAACAGTCGTCGTAATGCCATTAGAACTTAACCCTCACGATGTAGAATCTCCACTTAAAATTCATTTAGGTCAGTGTGTATCCCGTGGTGATAAAATGGATTTTACAATTCAAAAGTCAGTTGAACTAGGTATTACCGAAATCACCCCTATTTTTAGTCAACGCTGTGGTGTGAAACTAATGGGCGATCGTCTTGAGAAAAAACACCAACAATGGCAAAAAATTGCAATTGCTGCGGCTGAGCAGTCAGGGCGTAATTTTGTGCCAATTATTCACCCACCTATAGATTTAAAACAATGGCTTGCACAACAAACCGATGCAATTAAGCTCACTCTTCACCCTCGTGCTGAGCACAGCATTAAAACCATTACGGTACCTAAAGATGGCGTACGCTTTTTAGTAGGCCCCGAAGGTGGCTTTACCGACGATGAAATGGCACTAACCAAACAACTAGAATTTGTAGATATTCGCTTAGGCCCGCGCGTTTTACGAACGGAAACAGCTGCTTTAACGGTCTTAAGTGCATTACAACTTCAATTTGGCGATTTAGCTAATTGAAATAACTAAAAGCACCCTCATATAAACAGTAACATTTATAGTAAGGCACAGCGCATGGCAATTAAGTTAGGTATTATTTCAGATCCTATTAGTGGATTTAACATCAAAAAAGACACCGGTTTTGCAATGATGATGCAAGCGCAAGAACGTGGCTACGAAATTTATTATATGGAGATGGACGATTTATCTCTTCGTAAAGGTAAGTCGTACGCTACAGCGTCTAAAGCGCAAGTGTTTAATAATGCAGAAAAATGGTATGAGCTTGAAGAAAAAGCCACTATAGCCCTTGCCGATCTTGACGTAATTTTAATGCGCAAAGACCCTCCTTTTGATACTGAATACATTTACGCGACGTATATTTTAGAGCGTGCTGAACAAGAAGGTACGTTAATAATTAACAAGCCACAAAGCCTTCGCGATGCTAACGAAAAGCTATTTACAGCATGGTTTAGCGAACATACGCCAGACACACTTGTTACACGTAGCCAAAAACAAATTCGTGAATTTTTAGCACAGCATAAAGACATTATTTTAAAACCGCTTGATGGCATGGGTGGCGCATCGATTTTTCGCATTAGAGAAGACGATGCCAACATTGGTGTAATTTGTGAAACGTTAACCGAGCACGGCAGCCGCTTCGCAATGGTGCAAAATTACATTCCAGAGATCAAACAAGGCGATAAGCGCGTACTAGTAGTTGATGGCGAAGTTATTCCATATTGTTTAGCGCGTATACCGCAAAATGGTGAAACACGCGGTAATTTGGCTGCAGGCGGTCGAGGTGAAGCCCGTCCACTTAGCGAATCAGATTTAAAAATAGCGCAAGCTGTTGCACCAACGCTCAAAGAAAAAGGCTTAATATTTGTAGGTTTAGATATTATTGGCGATAAATTAACTGAAATTAACGTAACTGCACCAACGTGCGTACGCGAAATTGAAGCTGCTTATGATATTTCTATCACAGGTATTTTATTTGATGCAATTGAGCGTAAATTAGGTAAGTAATTACCACAATAAAAAGCCCATTAGTTTAAGCCTTTCATGCAATTAATGAGCTTTTTATGTCAATTTAAATAACTATGCCATACTCAAAGTTCATTAACTAAAAAGGGTGAAATCTATGCAGTCATTAGAAAATCATTTTTTAATCGCGATGCCGTCAATGCAAGACCCTTTTTTTAAACGTGCTGTTACCTATATTTGTGAGCACAATGAAGATGGGGCTATGGGCTTGGTAATAAACCAACCTATTGATGTTACTGTTGGCGAACTTTTAGATAAAATAGAAATTGATAACGACAAAACGCAAAACGCAGCAAAAGTAAGTGTGTTTGCAGGTGGGCCCGTTAAAACTGACCGTGGTTTTGTACTGCACTCTCCCCAATCGGGTTATTCAGCAAGTCAGAAACTCAGTAGCGATATTATGATCACTACCTCAAAAGACGTTTTAGCAAACTTAACCACTGCACAAGCACCAGAGCAGTTTATTATTACACTTGGTTATTCAGGGTGGGAGCAAGGACAACTCGAACAAGAGTTACTTGATAACAGCTGGTTGATCATAGAAGCCGATCCGAAGATCATTTTTGATACCCCCGTTGAAAAACGATGGGAAAAAGCAGTTTCAATGTTGGGCTTTGATATTAGCCAACTCAGCCCTGAAGCTGGTCACGCATAATAGTAACTAACCCTTAGCAAACTTAAACAAGATACACATGACAAAAAAATCGCTTAAGCCGCAAGGCGAACGCACTGTAATGGGCTTTGACTTTGGCACCAAAAGTATTGGTATTGCTATTGGGCAAGAGTTAACCGGCAGTGCGTCTAGCCTTAAGGCTGTAAAAGCACAAGATGGTATTCCTAATTGGGACCATATCGCCGTACAAGTAGCCGAGTGGCAGCCTGACTTAATGGTTGTTGGTTTACCACTAAATATGGATGGAACATCACAAGAGGTTACCTTTAAAGCAAAAAAGTTTGCCAACAGATTGCATAATCATTATGGCATTCCTGTGCAAACACAGGATGAGCGCTTAACGACAGCGGACGCTAAAGCGCGACTTTTTGAAAGTGGCGGCTATAAAAACTTAGGTAAAGGTAACGTAGATAATATGTCTGCGGTTATTATTTTAGAAAGCTTTTTTGAATCTAGTTACGGTGAATAAGCTGGCTATATAAACAACCCTTTATACAAATAAAAAAAGCGCCAATTGGCGCTTTTTTATTGATTACTTTTAAATTATTGATCGCTATTTTTATCATCAAGGCCATCAATAGTAACGCCCTGTAAAAAGCCCGCACCTTGTTGTTCGTTATTGCGCAGTTTTATCATTAAGCGTAAATCATTTGGCGAGTCAGCATGGTGCAGTGCATCAGCGTAGTTAATTCGCTGCTGTCTGTACAACTCAAATAACGCTTGGTCAAAGGTTTGCATGCCCATTTCTTTCGACTTAGCCATTGCCTCTTTAATTCCGCCAATATCACCATTTTTAATCAGCTCAGCGACCATTGGTGAGTTAAGCAATATTTCAATAGCTGCAACACGGCTTTCACCATCAGCAGTCGGCACTAGTTGCTGAGCAACAATGGCGCGTAAGTTAAGTGCTAAGTCGTACTTAAGCTTATCGTGTTTTTCTTTTGGTACTAAATGCATAATACGGTCAATCGCTTGGTTCGCATTATTAGCATGTAGTGTCGCAACACATAGGTGCCCGGTTTCAGCAAAGCTTAGGGCGTATTCCATGGTTTCTTGCGATCGAATTTCACCAATCAAAATAACATCTGGAGCTTGGCGTAATGAGCTTTTAAGTGCCGACTCAAAGCTTTCTGTATCAAGCCCTACTTCGCGCTGAGTAATAATACTTTTACGATGCTCATGAACGAACTCAATCGGATCTTCAATGGTCAGTATATGACCTCGTTGATTACGGTTTCGATAACCAATAAGTGCAGCTAGTGAGGTCGATTTACCCGTACCTGTACCACCTACAAATAAGACAAGACCGCGTTTAGACATAATTACATCTGTCAGTGTAGACGGCAGACCTAAATCACTCACATCAGGAATTTGCGTCACAATACGGCGAATAACCATACCTGCTCTATCGCGCTGCCAAAAAGCAGAAATACGAAAACGCCCTTCGTCGGTAGCAATCGCAAAGTTACATTCTTTCGTTGTATGAAACTCTGCTTTTTGCTTTTCGCTCATTGCAGATTCTACTAACTCAAGCGATTGCTCATCAGTCAGTCTATCGTCACTGAGAGCTATTAGCTCGCCGTTTATTTTTGCACTTACAGGTAACTGACTCGATACAAATAGGTCAGAACCCTTTTTCTCAATCATTATGAGTAAAAAGTCGTTTAAAGATAAAGCCATAATAATTTCTTACCCACCAAATTGTGTTTTGTCTTGCGCTTTTTCTTTCGCTGCCGCATTTGTAACAATACCGTGATTAACTAAATTAGTTAAACACTGATCCATTGTTTGCATGCCCACAGACGCACCGGTTTGAATAGACGAATACATTTGTGCAATTTTATCTTCACGAATTAAGTTACGAATAGCAGGAACTGCAATCATAATTTCGTGTGCTGCAACTCGCCCACCACCAATTTTTTTAAGCAGCGTTTGTGAAATTACCGCACGTAAAGATTCAGATAACATTGAGCGCACCATGGCTTTTTCTTCACCTGGGAATACATCAATAATACGGTCAATAGTTTTTGGTGCAGATGTTGTATGTAGCGTGCCAAACACTAAGTGACCCGTTTCGGCAGCGGTCATTGCAAGACGAATTGTTTCTAAATCTCGTAACTCACCCACAAGTATTACATCAGGGTCTTCACGCAATGCACTACGTAGCGCGTTTGAAAAGCTATGTGTATCGCGGTGAACTTCACGTTGGTTAATTAAACTTAATTTATTATCGTGAACAAACTCGATTGGATCTTCTATTGTTAGAATATGGTGATGTTTATTTTGATTTATATAATCGACCATAGCGGCAAGTGTTGTTGATTTACCAGAACCCGTTGGCCCTGTTACTAACACGAGTCCACGTGGGGTATCAGAGATTGTTTTAAAAATATCTGGCGCACCTAAATCATCAAGCGTTAACACTTCACTTGGTATGGTACGAAATACCGCAGCAGGCCCGCGATTAGAGTTAAACGCATTCACACGAAAACGTGCTAAATTAGGCACTTCAAACGAAAAATCCACTTCGAGGTTTTGTTCGTAGTCCTTGCGTTGATTATCGTTCATAATATCGTAAACCAGACTGTTTACGTCTTTGTCTGCAAGGGCTGGTATATTAATGCGGCGAACATCACCGTCTACGCGTATCATAGGTGAAACACCCGACGATAAATGTAAATCGGATGCTTTGTGTTGCACACTAAACGCTAATAATTCGGTAATATCCATTTATGACTCCACAACTAACTGATAAATATATGGTTACAATAGCAGAACGACTCACATCCGCCTACGCTAGAATTGCAGACGCGGCAAAAAACACACAGCGAAACACTAACGAAGTTACTCTACTAGCAGTGTCTAAAACTAAACCAAGCGAAGATATTATTGCAGCTTATGAGCATGGTCAGCGCGAATTTGGTGAATCTTATGTTCAAGAGGCTATAGATAAAATAGCTCAACTACAGTCATATAGCGACATCATTTGGCATTTCATTGGCCCTATTCAATCAAATAAAAGTGCATTAGTAGCTGCTAACTTTGATTGGGTGCAAAGTGTTGATCGCATAAAAATAGCAAAGCGATTAGATTCCCAGCGCCCAGACGATAAACCACCTCTTAATATACTTATTCAAGTAAATATAAGTAATGAGGAAGCAAAGTCAGGTTGCCGCCGTGATGAAATAGATGAACTTGCCAATTTTATTAACCAATGTGAGCACTTAACACTTCGAGGTTTAATGGCAATTCCCGCTAAAAGCGACAGACTGGATACGCAAATTCAATCTTTTGAGCAATTACAAACTTGCTTTGATAAACTAAAGACCCAATATCCTCAAGTAGATACTTTGTCGATGGGTATGAGTAACGATGTTGAAGCTGCCATTAGCGCAGGCTCAACCATGGTAAGGATCGGCACAGACATTTTTGGAACACGAACTTAAAAGGTGATAACAGATTTATGTCAGATAAAAAAATCGCATTTATAGGCACAGGTAATATGAGCTACGCCATTATTGGTGGCATGGTAAAAAACGGCTTTAACGCAAGTAACATAATTGCGACTAACCGCAACCAAGAAAAGCTTGAAAAGGTAGCATTTGATTTCAAGGTGCAAACCACCAGTGACAATAACAAAGCCCTGCGCGATGCTGATGTAATTGTTTTGTCTGTTAAACCACAAATGATGGGCGATTTATGTAAATCGTTTCAAGAGTCGGGCGTAGATTTTAGCGATAAACTGTTTATTTCTGTTGCTGCGGGCTTAACTGTAAAACGTTTACGTGAAATGCTAGGCCAAGACGTTAAAATGGTACGTTGTATGCCAAACACGCCATCTTTATTAGGTCGCGGAGTATCAGGTTTATATGGTGCGGGCGAAACACCAAGCGAACACGAATTTGTACAACAAGTTTTTGAATGCACGGGCATTGTTGTATGGGTGGAAAAAGAGTCACAAATTAACGATATTATTGCTGTGACCGGCTCATCGCCTGCTTACTTTTTCTTATTTATGGAAGCCATAGAAAAAAAAGCTAAAGCGCTGGGCTTTAACGATGAAGACGCTCGTCGCCTAGTACAACAAACAGCCCTTGGCGCCGCCGAAATGGCACTTAGCCAGCCTGATATTACTATTTCGCAACTACGTTCAAACGTAACATCTAAAGGCGGTACTACTCACGCAGCTGTTGAGCACTTAAAAGATGAAGGCTTAACTAAAACCGTTGGCGATGCAATGGATGCGTGTATTGCGCGTGCAGAGCAGATGGAAAAAGAACTTTAAAACCACTTTTTATTGAAGGTTACACTATGAATGCCATGCAATTTTTAATCAGTACCCTGTTTGATTTGTTTTTAATGGTGGTATTACTGCGCTTTTGGCTGCAGTGGGCAAAAGCCGACTTTTACAATCCAATGAGCCAGTTTGTGGTTAAAGCCACTTCGTTTGCGGTAAAACCACTGCGTAAAATCATTCCGGGGTTTGGCGGACTTGATCTAGCATCTCTGTTGCTGGCATTTATAGTGGCTGTAGCCAAAATTAGTACTTTAATGCTTGTTATATATAATGCGTGGGCAATACAGCCTGTGCTTATTCAAGCACTTATAACGGTACTAAAAGAAGGCCTTAATTTAGTATTTTGGGTACTTATTATTCGCGCTATTTTAAGTTGGGTTAGCCAAGGCTATAACCCTATAGAAGCGGTTTTCCACCAGCTTACTGAACCAATGCTAAAACCAATTCGTAAAATATTGCCATCAATGGGTGGCTTAGATTTATCAGTTTTAGTGCTTATTATTGGTATTCAGTTTTTGCAAATGCTGCTTATGGATTTTTTAGTCTAATATGGATTTTTTAATTAGAGGCCCAAAGGCCTCTTTTTTATATGTTTTGAGGAATACATAATGAACCGTTTAATTAAGTTTTGTTTTATTGCTTGTTTAGCATTTGCATTTAACGCGCAAAGCGAAGAAATGCAGGGCGCACAATACAAGGAGCTTGGCCCTTGGCAAGTCCATTACATCGCCTTTCCTTCTACTTTTATTCAGCCAAAAATAGCAAAAGCATACAACCTTGAGCGCAGTGGCTACAAAGGGGTTGTAAACATTTCTATATTAAAAAATGATGCCGATAAAACAGCACAAACGGCAAAGCTTACAGGCACAGCTAAAAACCTACTTGGCAACAAACAAACACTTACTTTTAAAGAAGTAAAAGAAGGTGAGTCAATTTATTACCTTGCCCAAGTTGATTACACCAACGAAGAGATTTTACGCTTTGAGATTGAGATACAACAAAATAATCAATTTCAAAAATTACAGTTTCAGCAAAAATTTTACGTAGATTAATAACATGACCAAAACTTTAGTACTTGCTACAGGTAACCCTGGCAAAGTAAAAGAGCTAGCTAACATGCTAAGCTCTCTGAATATTAATGTAGTTCCACAGAGCGATTTTAACGTAGGTGAAGTTGCCGAAACCGGCACTACCTTTGTTGAAAATGCCATTATTAAAGCGCGCCATGCCGCTAAAATTACTGGTATGCCTGCTATTGCCGATGACTCAGGTTTAGAAGTTGATGGCTTAAATGGCGCGCCCGGTGTTTACTCAGCCCGTTTTGCAGGCCCAGGTGCCAGCGATCAAGATAACATTGATAAGTTACTTGTAGATTTAGGTGATAACCCTATTCGCAGTGCACGCTTTTGGTGTGTACTGGTGTTAATGCGCCACGCAGACGACCCTACTCCGCTTATTTGTAGTGCTAGTTGGGAGGGCGAAATTACGCTCACTCAAAATGGCAATGGTGGATTTGGTTACGATCCTGTGTTTTTTGTAGCAGAGAAAAATTGTACGAGTGCTGAGCTTACAAAAGAGCAAAAAAATGCAGTGAGTCATCGCGGACAAGCGCTGAAAAAATTATTACTAGAACTACAGCAAAAAGGCGGCCTGTGAACCTTCCACCACTGAGCTTATATGTGCACGTGCCTTGGTGCGTGCAAAAATGCCCGTACTGCGATTTTAATAGCCACGGACAAAAAGGTGAAATACCTGAAGCTGAATATGTTCAACACTTAATTGATGACTTAAAAGCAGATTTGCACTTAGTGCAAGGACGTAAAATTCATAGCATTTTTATTGGTGGCGGCACTCCGAGCCTATTAACTGGTGCAGCTTATACCCGTTTATTAAATGAAGTCGACAACCTAATTGGGCTTGAAGAACACTGCGAAATAACCCTTGAAGCCAACCCTGGTACAGTAGAAACAGGTCGCTTTAAAGATTACGTAAAAGCAGGCATTAACCGTATTTCTATTGGCGTGCAAAGCATGCAAAACGACAAGTTAAAAGCACTTGGTCGGATTCATGGCAGCGACGAGGCAAACTATGCAGCGCAACAAGCTAAGGAAGCCGGTTTAAATAGCTTTAACCTTGATTTAATGCATGGCTTACCTGGGCAAACACTTGATGATGCACTGAGTGATTTAAAACAAATAATAGCGCTCGATCCACCGCATATATCTTGGTATCAACTAACTATTGAACCCAATACTCAGTTTGCTTCAAAACCCCCCACCTTGCCACAAGATGAAACACTGTGGGACATTCAAGAGCAAGGGGTTGAGTTACTCGCGCAAGCAGGTTACGTGCAATACGAAATATCGGGCTATGCAAAACCGGGCTATCAATGCCAACATAACTTAAATTATTGGCGTTTTGGCGATTATCTCGGTATTGGCTGCGGCGCACATGGTAAGGTTACTGATGCAAATACAGGGCTTATAACGCGTACCGAAAAGGTTAAACATCCACGCGGCTATATGGATTTAATTAAACCGTATATGTATAAAAGCTGGCATGTAGAGCAAGACGATTTAGCGTTTGAATTTTTTATGAATCGCTTTCGCCTTGTTGAGCCTTGCCCAATTAATGATTTTAATAAACTAACAACACTGCCGCTGCAAAGTCAGCAAAGTGCATTAAACCAAGCAATAAATAAAGGTTTATTGACTCAAACAGACAGCCATTGGCAGGTAACCTTAAAAGGTCATCGCTTTTTAAATGACCTGCTAGAATTGTTTGTGTAGCGCTAAGGCACTGCACAACAATATAAAACTAATAAATATAAATCACCCTACTGGGTTTCTAACAACAAAAGGGAAAACAATGCGTAAACTCACTTTTATTGCGGCCGCAGTAAGCGTTGCACTACTTGCTGGTTGCCAGCAAACAACACAACAATCTACTTCAGCCCCTATTGCACAAGCAGTTCAATCACAACAAAGTGAAATAGACAAAGCCAATGCATTTTTTGAAGATACATTTAACCGCGATGTAATGAGCAGCCCTGTATATCAAACATACATGGGGGTTAAGCAAGATTACGATAAATGGGACGATGGCAGCGAAGAAAGAAAGCTTAAAGATTTAGCACAAACAAAAGCTGACCTAGTTGCATTAAAAGCAATTAATCGTGATCTATTAGATGATGCAACAAAAGTTAGCTACGACTTAAAAAAACAGGATCTTGAAAGCTCAATTGCTGACTTTAAATGGCGCTACCATAATTACCCTGTGAACCAGATGTTTGGTACGCATTCTATGATCCCTGCGTTTTTAATTAATCAGCACTCAATTAGTAATGTAAAAGAAGCTAAAGACTACATTTCACGCCTAAATGGTGTAACTGGTGTTATTGATCAGCTTATCGTTGATTTAACTGTACGTGCAGAAAAAGGCATCATAGCCCCTAAATTTGTATTCCCGCATGTTATTGATTCAAGCAAAAACATTATTCACGGTGCACCGTTTGAAAAAGGCGATGATTCTACATTGCTTGCTGACTTTAAACGCAAAGTAACAGCGCTTGAAATTAGCCAAGACGAAAAAGACTCGTTAATCAGCGATGCATCAGATGCATTAAAATCGGCTGTTAAACCATCTTACTCTAAGCTAATTAATTACCTAGCGCAGCTTGAGAAACGTGCTGATGATCGCGATGGCGCATGGAAATTACCAGATGGCGAAGCGTTTTATAACAACGCACTTAAGCGCACTACAACAACAGATTTAACGGCTAAAGAAATTCATGCAATTGGTTTATCTGAAGTGACACGTATTCATGATGAAATGCGTGAAATTAAAGATAAAGTAGGCTTTAAAGGCGACTTAAAAGCGTTTATGCAGTTTATGAAAACTGACAAACAATTTTACTACCCTAATGATGCACAAGGTAAGCAACGCTACCTTGATGAAGCCACTGGACTTATTGATACAATGAAAACACGCTTAGATGAGTTATTCATTGTTAAACCAAAAGCTGATTTAAAAGTAAAAGCAGTTGAAGCATTCCGTGAAAAAGCAGCGGGCAAGGCATTTTACCAACAGCCAGCTCCAGATGGTTCACGCCCAGGTATTTACTACGCTAACCTTTATGACATGGAAGCTATGCCAACATATCAAATGGAAGCACTTGCTTACCACGAAGGTATTCCGGGTCACCACATGCAAATCGCTATTTCGCAAGAACTAGAAGGCGTTCCTAAGTTCCGTAAATTTGGTGGTTACACAGCGTATATTGAAGGTTGGGGTTTATACTCAGAGTTCATTCCTAAAGAAATGGGCATGTACTCAGACCCTTACTCAGATTTTGGTCGTCTTTCAATGGAGCTATGGCGCGCATGTCGTCTAGTGGTTGATACGGGTATTCACGCGATGAAGTGGACTCGTCAAGAAGGTATTGATTACTACGTAAATAACACGCCTAATGCAACATCTGACGGTGTTAAAATGGTTGAGCGTCACATTGTAATGCCTTCACAAGCAACGGCTTATAAAGTGGGTATGCTTAAGATTTTAGAGCTTCGTGAAGACGCTAAAAAGCAACTGGGTGATAAGTTTGATATTCGCCAGTTCCACGACGTAGTACTTAAAAATGGTCCTGTACCACTAAATGTACTAGAGAACTTTGTTAATGAATGGGTAGCAAGCAAAAAAGCTTAAAACCAATTTAAACAATTGCTTTAAATATGAAAGGTCGCATTTGCGGCCTTTTTTGTTTTATAGTAGTAAAAAAGATTTTTGGAAATAATAATGGATTTAAGCATACAACTACTTAATGCGCGTATTTCAAAGCAACAGTTAAATGAGCTCGATAACGACTTTAAGCAGTTAAGCCCTGCTCAGCAAACTTTGCAGCTTAACCATTTATATGACAGCGCCCAACGATTGAGTGTTAAGTATGACTTTATGCAAAACATAGCAACGCGGATATTAAGCTCTAACACAGCGCCTTCTCCATTTATTAATCAACTCACTAATATTGACGCATTGAGCTTTTTTACCCCAGCGCTGAAAGTAAATAAAGGCTTTTTAGTACAAGATACACAAGGAAATAACGTACTGCACAATGTGTTTAAGCATGCCGATGCGACAAAGCTGCCATTTAACTATGTGCGCTCTTTGATGTTGTTTGAATCAAATGATGAGTTAGCTAAAGCGCTGGCGCAGCCCAACTCTCATGGCTTAACACCGGTTGCCTGCTACATAGCCTATGCAAATAAACCTAGCACACCGGTAAAGCATGAATTTTCAGCTTTGTTAGCATTAATGGAAATAGAGCAAAAACAAAACCCTAACGCAAAACAACAGCTTGCCAACGTAATAAAAGGGCAAAAAGTTAACGAGACCACAATTTTACTGAGCGCCGCTTACTTGCAACGCTCAACGGCGCAAGTTGCTCACTTAATCAAGGCGCTTTAATTCACTCACAACTTCTGTACGCACACTGTCTATGGCATGTGTAATAGATTGCGCAGCACTTTCGTGATCAACCATATTTGGCCAATTTGTTTGCCAGACCTTTTGTAAGTCTTTTGTTTTTAAATGTGCTTTATCAACGGCTAAGTAGCTTAAGTCATGAATTAAGTTAACTTTGACCCAGCCTTTTCTGGGGCTGCCATCTATTTTGTTATTATCGTAATGTGCTGCAAATACAATAAGCTCAAGCTCGGCTAGTTCTTGTAAAATTTGAAAGCTAGCAATGCGTGTATTGTTGTTATCTTCACTTGCCTCCATCCGCCATGCATTATAACTAAAGCCTATAAACGCAAATACTACGCTCGCTATAGCAGTAAAAAAATACGAACGGGGCGCCAGCACAAACTGACCATATTTAGACTCTGACATATTATTTCCTAGTCATTTAAGTAATATTCAACACTGGTTACCACTCTTATATTTTTTATTTGCGGTGTGTTTGAATCTCGATTACTGATACTAAATTGCCCTTGGCGAGCTGTTTTTATTTTGCCTAATTTTGAATTAGAGTCTTTAGCAAATTTATTAGCGACTTCACGCGCTTTTTCAGTTGCTTCTTGCACCATCGCAGGCTTTACGTCATTGAGGCCAGTAAAGATGTATTCAACTTTTGTTTCGTAGCTATCTTGCACTATTGCGATATCTTGTTTAGCAAGCTGGCTTACTTTACTCAGCGCGTTTTGCACTTTATCTGGCGCAGCAGAATAAACAATAATATTTGAGCGCACTATGTATCTAAATTGTTGATTTTCATTACTGTATTCACGTGCTTGCTTATCAATAACTGACTGGCTACCTATTGTTATTTCATCGTCGTCAAAACCATGGAGTTTTAAAAAAGCAGTTACCGCATCATTTTTTTTCTCAACTCGGCTTACTAATTTTTCAAGGTTATTGTCGGCATCACTAAATTGCAGAGGCCAAATTACCGTATCGGCTATTACTTCTCGCTCGGCCAATCCCTTAACCTGCACAGTACGTTCCATCCCTTTCACACTCAAAGCGGTACTTTTTAAAATAAACCCTAAGCTAATTAAGCCTATACTTAAACAAATAGCCGCTATAACAATGTAAAAACCGGGGTTTTTATTCACAATAATCTCCTTGATTGATATCAATAATAAGCATCGAGACGCTCGAAATAACACAGTAAACAGGGTACATTGAGACAATAAATAACGCAAAATTTAATCAGCCTAGGAAAAACCATGAGCCTTAAGCGTATAACCCAATTTTTTAACCCAAGCTCAGTGGCCATTATTGGCGCCTCTAACATATCAACTCGGGCTGGTTTTGTGGTTATGCGCAACTTACTTCAGGGCGGTTTTAAAGGGCCGATAATGCCTGTTACTCCAAGCCATAGCGCAGTACATGGCGTACTTGCTTACCCCTCTATTGCTGACTTACCAAAAGTACCTGACCTTGCTGTTATTTGTACTAACAAAAACACCTTAATTGATATTATTGAGCAGCTTGGAGAGCTTGGCTGTAAAACAGCTATTGTTATTGCCGATGGGCTGTCTGGGGAGCAAAAAAGCGCGCTTAAAGCATGCGCTCAAGCCAAGCAAGTTACTTTGCTTGGACCCAATTGCTTAGGCTTGCTGATCCCTCATATTGGGTTAAATGCGAGCTTTTCACATACCGTGGCAAGCCCAGGTAAAATAGCATTTGTATCGCAATCAGCAGCAGTATGCTCAACCATTTTAGATTGGGCTAAAAACAAAGAAATTGGCTTTTCATATTTTGTATCAGTAGGCGATTGCCTTGATATAAACTTCAATGAGCTACTCGACTTTTTAGGTCGTGATGCTAAAACAAAAGCTATTTTACTCTACATAGATAACATTGAAGATATTCGTGGCTTTATATCAGCAGCAAGAGCCGCGGCCTTTAGTAAACCTGTAATTGCGATTAAAACAGGTAAAACAACTGCAGGCGCACTTGCAGCCGAAATTCACACCGGCGGAAAGCAAAGCTCTGACGCTGTTTACGATGCGTTATTTCAACGAGCGGGTATGCTGCGTGTAAATGATTTACGAGAGCTATTTGCAGCGACACAAACACTCGCCATGCATCCAAAATTATTAAAAGTAGAACAACTGACAATTTTAACTAATGGTGGCGGCCCGGGTGTTATGGCTGTTGATGAGCTTATTCAAAGCTCCGGTAAATTAGCAGAACTAAGCATTGAAACCCGAAATGCGCTAAATAAAGTTATTCCGCAATCAGAAACCACCTCAAACCCTGTGGATATTTTTGGCGACTCAGCACCTGCGCGTTATAAGCAAGCATTAGAAATTTTACTGCACGCAAAAGAAGTTAAAAACTTACTGATTATCCATACTCCCTCAGCGCTTGCGCCCAGCGAAGACTACGCCAACATTATTGTAGAAACCTTACAAACATTACCTAAAATGGCACGCCCTTACGTTATAACTAACTTTATGGGTGAAGACGCATCTTACGCTGCCAGAAAAGTGTGCTCAAACAACGCAATACCCACTTATCGTACGCCTGAAGGGGCTGTTGGCGCATTTATGCACTTGGTAACGTATCGTCGTAACCAAAAGCATTTAACGCAAACACCTGAGTCGAACACTGATGACGCTAAAATAAATAAGGTGGCAGCTAGAACCCTTATTAATGAGTTTTTAGATGATGGACAAAGCTACTTACCTACCCATCAGGCAAGCCAAGTATTAAATCACTATGGTATTAAATGCATTCAAACTGAGGTCGCTTACACCCCAACAGAAGCCAAAGAGCAAGCCATTGAGCTTGGTTTTCCGGTCGCGCTGAAACTTATTAGCCCAAGTATTGCTTCGAAGTCTGAAGTAGGTGGTGTGGTACTTAACTTAAACGACGCCAACGAGGTTGAACAAACTGCTTTTGCGATGCTTATCCGTATTAAAAACACTTATCCGGATGCTGTTATTGAAGGGTTTTCATTACAAAAAATGGCGCCGCGAGCAGGCGCTAATGAGCTGCGAATTGCTATTAAAACCGAGCCTAATTTTGGCCCTGTTATATTATTAGGTGAAGCAGGCACTGGCCTTGAATATGCACAAGCCGCCGTTGCTCTACCTCCACTGAATATGAACTTGGCAAAGTATTTAATTGCTGCAGCGCACGACAAAGGCGTATTAAAGGAGCGCATACTCCCCGAAAAAGTTGATAAGTATCGTTTATGTGCACTGCTAACGCGTATTTCTCAGTTAGTTATTGATCAACCCGATATAAGCTCAATGGAACTAAATCCTATACTTGCCAGCAATGGGCAGTTTTTAGTGCTCGATGCCACTATGACACTTAACCGCTATCAAGCTCAGAGCAATCGTAAGCGCTTATCTATTCGTCCTTACCCTATTGACCTTGTTGAAGTGGTAACACTTAAAAATAACACTCAAGCTACGCTCAGACCGATAAAACCGGAAGATGAACAAGCTCATAAAGTATTTGACGAGTCACTTAACAAAGAAGACAGATATAAACGCTTTTTTGGCGAACTACCACAATTTAACCACGATCAACTCGCTAAAATGACGCAAATTGATTACGACCGTGAAATGGCGTTTATTGTGTGCCAACGCTTTGAAGGTAAAACCCGTACACTGGGTGTGTCTCGCGTCATTATGGACCCCGATAACCTACATGCTGAGTTTGCTATTGTAGTACGCTCAGACTGCCAAGGCTTAGGGCTTGGTCGTATACTAATGAGCGCTGCAATTAATCACTGCAAACGCCAAGGTGTAGAGTCGATTGAAGGCATAACCTTACCAGAGAATACAGGGATGATTGAACTTGCCCGTAAGCTAGGTTTTAAAATTAGTCGCGACTTTGAAGAAGGCAGTATTAACATGGTACTTAAACTTAAATAATGAATGAACCGCAAACTTTACGCCAAAAAATGGCTTGCCTGTTTGAAGGTACAGGTCAGTACCATCGAGCGGGACATATTCTTGATATTGCACTCATTAGCTTAATAATGATTAACGTTGTAGCCATTGTTATTGAGTCAATCCCAAGTGTGGCAGAGCAGTATTACAACGAATTCTTAGTTTTAGAAATTGTCTCGGTCGCTATTTTTGCTATTGAGTACTTAGCCAGGCTTTGGGCTTGCGTAGATAAAACACAATATGCAGCAATGGAAGGGTCTCATACCAAACGTCGGCTTAGCTATTTTTTCTCTCCTTTGGCAATTGTTGATTTAATTGCGATTTTACCAAGCTTAATGATGTTTTTATTCCCTCTCGATTTACGTTTTTTACGCGTGCTCCGACTATTAAGGGTATTTAAACTCACTCGCTACTCACGCGCCATGCAGCTACTTTTAAAAGCCTTTAACGATGAAGGTAGTTCATTAATGGCTGCTTTTTTTATTATGGCCGTCGTGCTTATTTTAGCTTCATGCGGAATTTACTTAATTGAGCACGACATACAACCCGATAAATTTGGCTCTATTCCTGCGGCTATGTGGTGGGCAATGGCAACACTAACAACCGTTGGTTATGGCGATGTAGTACCTATAACGCCATTGGGTAAGTTTTTCGGCGGGGTTATTACACTACTGAGCATGGGAATGGTTGCAATACCTACCGGTTTACTGGCGTCTAGTTTTTCAGAACAAATACGTAAACGCCGTCAGTTTTTTGAAGACGCTGTGCACGAGTCAATTCAAGATGGCACACTTAATGACACCCAACAAGTACACCTAGAAGAGCTACGCCATAAGCTAGGCTTGAGTAAACTTGAAGCTAATAAGGCCATTAAAACGCAGTTAAATGAGCATAACAGCCATTTGTTTTGCAGACACTGCGGTAAAAGACCCTAAATCCGTGCGACTATTCTCAATTGAATATATCACTCCAATCGCGATTAATAAGCGCGAGTACTTCGGTATTAGGTACCGGTTTACTAAATAAATACCCTTGGAAATGCTTGCACCCTCTCGCCTTTAAAAAAGCAAGTTGATGCGAGCTTTCTACGCCTTCAGCTACACACTCTTTGCCTAAACTATCTGCAAGCGCGAGTGTTGATTGGATAATGGCCTCATCATCAGAGTCTATGCCTATGTCTTGTACAAAGCTTCTATCTATTTTGAGTACATCAATAGGAAAACGTTTTAAATAGGTAAGTGATGCGTAACCTGTACCAAAATCATCCATGTACAATCTACAACCCAACTTTTTAAGTTGTTCCATGCTATGCAGCGCTTCTTTTGAATCACGCATTAATATTGATTCGGTTATTTCAAAAACAATTGCCTCAGACGATACACCCGCTTTACTTAACGCTCTTCTAATTTCAGGAACAAGGTCTTTAAACTCAAAATCTAGTGCTGATAAGTTAATAGATAAATACAGGTTAGGTGAGGCTTTTCGCCACTCTTTTAACTCGAATAAAGCGCGCGCAAAGGTCTGCAGCATAATTTTTGTAATTAAGCCTATCCCCTCTGCAGCCAGCGAAAACTCTTGAGTTTGTACTAGTTTATTTTCGGGCCAACGCAGCAGCACTTCAAAGCCTTCTGTTTTTTGGCTCTTAGCATTAATAATAGGCTGATAGTAATTACAAAACTCTTCTTCTCGATACGCTCTAGTAAGCTGAGATTCAAGATGCAGCGCTCTTTGAACATGCTGGTTCATCTCTTGCTTATAAAACTGGTAGCGCCCTTCTAAAGAGTCTTTTGCATGATATAACGCTATGCTCGCAGCTTTTAAAAGTGCGGGGCCTTGCTCTGCGTCATCTGGCGATATCGACACACCAATACTTAAATTAACGTTTACAACTTGACCATTAATCGCAATATTTTGATTCACGCAATCCATCAACTTAGTACATATTATAAGTACTTGCTCTATCTGATGAATATCCTCTACTAACACAACAAACTCATCGCCACCAAATCGCGCAACACTATCCGATGGTCGCAAAGAGCACTTTAAGCGCTCAGCAACTTCTTTAATTAGCTCATCAGCCGCTTCGTGCCCTAATGAGTCATTAAAGTATTTAAAACGTTTAATATTGATATGTAACAAAGCCACTTTGCATCCATGCAGTTTTGCTTGTTCAAGGGCATGTTCAACGCGGTCATTAAATAATGTACGATTTGGCAGCCCAGTTAAGGCATCATAGTTGGCCAATAAGTGCAGCTCATTTTCAGCTGATTTTTGTGCGTTTATATCGGTTAAAATAATGACATAACTATTAAGGCGCTGCTCGTTATCGGCCACTGCACTTATTTTCACAAGTACATGACGCGATTCACCATTAGCTAGAACCACACTGTCTTCACACGAAAAATGCTCCCCAACAGATAGCTTTTGCATAATACGTAAATAATCAAAACGATTGCTGCGCGATATACCTAAATTTAAAGTCCGGCTAGATAACGACTCTGCGGAGAAATTAAAGGCGGTTTGCAGTGATTTATTAGAAGCCCGAATATTTAAGTTTTTATCGAGTATAAACACCCAATCACGTGTTTGCTCAAATGCTGCCGTAAATAGTAAAGCGTGTTCTTCAAACACCATCTCACGGGTCATATTTGTATAAGTACCCGCTACTTTTTGTGGAGTTTTATCATCCCACTCAACTACTTTTCCAAAGTCCTTATACCAGCGCCAATAGCCTTTTGCATGGCGCAGGCGGTAGGTACAATTAAAGTAACCTTTATCGGTAGATAAAAACTCAAGCCACTCTAAGCGAAATAGCTGTTTGTCCTGCGGATGAATTTTAGATAAATATTCATCAAGGCTTACAGTTTCATTTTCGTAGCTTAACTCACTGGCTAAGCGGGGTTGGTAAATGCTTGGGTTGCTCGACTCCCAATCCCAGACACCCGATTCGCTGCCTTCAAGTGCTAATTTTAAACGCGCTTCGCTTTCTTTACTTTCTTTATTTGCTGCCAATAAAATACGCTGAATTTTATTACGGCGCATAACCCACATAGCAACAAAACCAATAAACAGCATGGCGTAAAGCACCATAAAATAAGGTGCACGCCAAAGCGGATACTTTACTTTTATTTTTAAAATAGCAGGCGAGGTATATTCGCCAGTCAGGGGGTCTTTAGCCCAAACTTTTAATTGGTAATTACCTGGATTCAATTTTGGAAACAATACGCGGTTGTTATTTCGAGTATAACTTTTTTGTCCGTTATCGAGTTGATACTCATAAATGATGCGTTCTTGGTTACTAAATGCCATAGCCGAAAATGCCACTTCAAGCCCAATATCATCATGGTTTAACACAACCTCGTTAAGAGGCTGTTTTAAATCAAGCGATAGATCTCGTGACATTAAATCAACTCGCGTAATATTTACGTGATCAATAAGTGATTGATAATTTTGGTTTTCCATTGGGTGAAAATAAGTAAAACCTTTTAAGCTACCATACGCAATATGGCCATCTTTAAGCTGTGCCATGGCGTTACTATTAAACTCAGCAGAGAGTAGCCCTTCTGACGTAGAAAATTGTTGAAAATGAAGTGTTTCTGGGTTTAATCGCCAAATGCCTTTATGGCTACTCATCCAGATCATGCCATCATCATCTAGCACCATATCGTAAAGCAATGTGCCTAATTTATTCTTCTCTAAATCGATTGTATGTACTAATTGATAAGTAGATGCGTCAAGGCCTATCAAGCCAAAATTAGAGAGTGATATCCACAATATATTGTTGTTATCAATTAAATAAGAAAGCACGCTAATGGCTACGTTTTCGTGCTGCTTTGGCACTTTGTAAATCATTTTAAGTGCTAAATCACTTGGGTTTACTTGATATAAAATTCCAGCATTAAAAAATAGTGGCGAGTCTGGCTTATTGCTCAACGCGGGTAAAAAGCCATGAGCTAAAAAGGGTTCAAACTGGTCAAACTGGCCACCCAGACGCGTTATTACTTGAGAATCAATATTGTATATAAATACCCCATGATCTGAGTGCACAAAGTATAGATCGCCATTTGGCATGAGTGTAACGCCATGCACTCTACCAGTAATCAGCTCTTGATCAGCAGGGTTATGCACTTTTGGTTCGCTAACTTGATGCGTTACAGGGTCAAAAATAAATAAACCACGGTTTGTATAAAGCCATAAATTATCTTTATAGGGCGTTATTTCATATACGGTAAACTCAGTGGTGAGTAAGTCGACTTTGTAGTCTTTTAAATAAGCTTTACCAATATTTGTTTTTAAATCAACCTCGGTAATACCGTTATGCGTTGCAAGCCAAAGCTTGTCTTTATATTCGGTAATCCCCCAGATAGAGTGATGTGATAAACCATCCCCTCCGAGCAAAGTGCCATCGACATTATTAAAATGATAGCTGTCGTGAGATAAGTAAAACGCTCCATCAGTCTTAGTCGCAACCCATGTACCACCCGATTTATCTTTAGCCATATCAATAATACTGGTATCGGCAAGTGTGTACTTACTTTTGGCTATTCGAGTATTTTTAATCATCTCTTTTGTGTTTAAATCAAATTTAAACAAGCCTTTGTCGGTAGCTAAATCTATTGTTCCGTGTTCGTTTACTATGCTCCAAACATTTAAGTCACTTAGTAATACTTTACTTTTAAAAGGTAAATCTGGGCGTTCAAACATTTTTGATAAGTTACTAATATCAACTTCGTATAAGCCTTGTACCGCCCCTACTAACAACTGTTTATTTTCACCTAATGCGAAAGACTTCACATTATTTTGGTAAATATGTTCAGCTTCACCTTTTAAATGCTGTAGAGGTCTAACTTGCTCGGTGGCAATATCAAATACGTATGCACCATGGCTTGTACCTATAAATATATAACCATTGTAGGCAAACAGCTTTCTCACAAGAGTATTTTTATATTTAGCCGGAAGCTCAAAAATAGTTGTTATTTTTCCGGTTGCTATATCAAGCTTTGCAAAATCGCGGCCTCGCCCAATCCAAAGTGTTTTTTTATCAACGGCCACCATACTAAAAACAGACTGATTGATAATTTCTTCTTCACTGGTCGGTTTTTCTAGAAATTGCTGATATGAATCTGTTACGGGGTCGTATCTAAATAGGCCTGCAAGTAAAGAGGCTATCCAAATGTGCCCTTGAGGGTCTTGGTAAATACGATCGATGATCGCCTCTTCTAACTCACCATTAGGGCCGTTTATTGGAATAACTTGATAGCCATCATAACGATTAAGCCCGGCCTCTGTCGAAAGCCAAAGGTAACCGTTAGTGTCTATAAGCATTGTATTAACGTAGCTTTGCGATAAGCCTTCGCTAGGAGATAAACGTTTTACTTGTGCCCCTACTTGGCAACTTAGAATAGTTATTAAAACTACAAAGCAACTAATGATCCCATTAACGTATTTACTCATGCTTATTCCATATTATTATTTATTATTATGGGTACTCTAGAGCGACTATATTTCGATGTTTGTAAGTATCAAAAAGTACTTGTAAAGCAAGAGTATATGTTAACACCTGGTTAAAACCAATAGCACAATATAAATCAGCTACGTTTTCATATGCGAAGGTCTTTATCTCTCTATTTTGCGACTTTAAGAGTGTTGAAAGCAATTGTTTTGCAATCCCTTTACCGCGATGTTCCAGCGCAACAAACATGGTAGATAAAAATAAAAACTCTGTTTTATCTTGTAACCTACATGCTGCCACTATTTCATTATTATAGTAAGTAACCCATACCTTATCTTGTTTATTAGCACGCCCTCTTACGCTGTGCTTTTTGTAGAATTTATTCACAAGTGGGGTTTTTAGTTCATTTAACACTTCAACTTTATACATTTTTATATCGATATTTAGCTAAGCATTAGCGCTAAATACTGTTCAAATTTTTGTTTCAAAACCATTTGCTCTGCCACTGGGCGGCTGTGGATTGTGTTGTAAACTTGCTCTCTCGTTTTTTTATTACGCTTAATTTGATACGCCCAAAAAGACGCTTCATAATCTAACTGAATTTGATATTTTTCTTCACGTGGTAATAGGCATAAATTAAAACTCACAATACTTCCTCATTCGCTTTTAAGATTATTTGATTCCCCCTCTAAACTGGGCAAGAGGTAATCTCCTTGTTATTATACGCGTCTTATTTTATTTATTTCTGTAGTAATTGGAACTGATAATGAATAGACATTTTAGTATCTTGTTATTATTGGTAAATTTATTTTTTAGTGCCTCTTGTTTTAGTCATCAATACAACCTCACTTTTAATCGTCCGCAAAGTACACCTCAAGCTGATTATGCCTTAGAGCTATTAAAGTTAGCATACGCAGATATCGGTTTTAAAATACATATAATCGATTTTAGTCACCAAAATGCTTTGCTCGCTGCAAATAATGGCGTACTTGATGGCCAGTTAGGAAGAGATGCAAGCGTTGAAGAAAATTACGAAAACTTAATTAGAGTCGATTATGAGCTATTTAAGTTTGACTTAGTATTATATAAAAACTGTTTACCTAACAGTTTAGAACAGCTCGATAGCGTCGCAATCGTTGATGGCTACCCTGTGCAAGAACATTATTTAGCACGCACACAGTTTGCAGGGAATATTATTAAAGTTAAAAGCATGAATACCCAACTTAATTTGCTTGCTCAGAAAAAAGTACAGGGAGCCTTAATGATTAACTTTATAATGCAAAATAATGAGCCCCCGTCACCTCAAGGCTGTTTTGTAAAAGAAGTGTTGAATACTTATCCGCTTTATCATTATTTAAATAAACGTAATGCAAACTTAGTAGAAAAGCTTAAAATGTCATTAATTAACCTAACTAACAATGGCACTGTGTACGCACTAAGAGCCAAATATGGATTAAGCTTTTAAAAGTCGAACCCTTGCTGCTGCGACTGCGTGCTTGGCACTGCATTTTGCTGCTTTTTTTGAAGGTAGCGCTTGTAGCGCTGCTGGCACAAACTAAGCACCTTCTTTTTTTGGTCGTTCGATAAGGTATTCCACGAAAAGCGCTCATCGCGACTACGATAACACCCTTTGCAATACCCTCTGTTGTTAACTAAGCAAATACTTTTGCAAGGACTTGGAATATCAAATATTTCAATTTGTTGCACGTATAAGTACCGCCCAGTTGAAGAGGAGGTATTAGTATAGCGTTATTTTTGAGCAAAAAAAAAGCAGCAATTTAATTGCTGCTTAGTTTTGTTGAGCTGGGAGTATTAATACTCACAGCTATTGGTATTTATCTCTGTTTTACGGTGAAATGGCTTAGCGTACATGGCCAGCACTAACGGTTTTAACTCTTCTGGTACACAGGCTAAACGCTGTTCAAACGTCGCTGTATCTGGAGAGTCTATTACCGCCTCTTTACAGCCACCAGCAATGTAATTACCTGGGTGCAAATAAAACGAATCTACAATTTGCCTATCAATTGTTTTAGCAAGCTCTTCAGCACTATCACATTTAGATTCGATTGGTTGTCCAAATGCTAAATGCACATGCCCTTTAGCTGAACTAAAACCTTCAACAATACTGGCAATATCTTCACCCGCTGACTTAATATATTCACCATGATGCTGTTTATGATAAAGCTCTTTAGCCTTAGCAATTGCACACGGTTCATATTGATAAGAAATAGAAACAGGCACTATTTTTAACTCTTTAATATAATCGCCAAATTCTTTCTTTTGTTTACGTCCATTTAATTGCAACATTTTTAAAAGGGCAGGATCTGTTTGATCAAAACCGTCTTTTGCACGCCCTTCTTTTTGTGCAATCCAAATAGAATTTCCACCGATTAAAGAGTCATAGATATATGACGATAACTGGGTTAATGCTTTTAACATTTCTTTTGGTGCTTTAGCAGAGCGCTTAACAATAAAACTTTTATTTAAACGCATAAGCTCAGTAATGTAAGGTATTTGCAATAAATTATCGCCAATAGCAATACGCACTGTTTTCATTTTATGCTGATATAAACCCCAATTAACTAATGCAGGATCAAGCACTATGTCTCTGTGGTTTGAAATAAATAAATAGGCCTGATTAGCGTCTAACTGCTCTAGCCCAGAAAAGGTAACTTTTGATGTGGTGCGCTTCACTAGTTTATCTAAGTATTGCGCCACTTCATTTTGCACATCTTCAACGGTGCTTACTTTGCCCCATTTTTTGCGTAACTGACTTCTTACCATTGGACGTGCAATAAAAGGCACTGCCGATAAAAAGCGCGGTAAATTATACTTTGCTATTACATCAATAAACGCATCATCGTTAATCAAACGTGTAAGCGACGCCGCAACTTCGTCGTCGTTGTATGGGCGTATATCTGCGTATTTATCTTCTAATTCACTCATTACTACATCTACAATGTTAAAAAACGGCACGCTAAAGCGCACCGTTTATGTCTATATCCGATTATAACTCAGCCAATCTAAAATGCGAAATAACCAAAAAAACGATTTTTTATTTTAGCAACTTGCTTTAAAGCCGAGTTTAATTACCTTCTATGACCATAGGCTTGCTTATAAGTGCAATAAAACTGATCAGTCTAGCAAAATACCATGTTCTCAATCTGCTAGTGGGCAGACCACTACTACATAGCCCTCTAATCATTTGGTAGTAATACCATTAACAAAGCCTTTCTTTCGTAGTACCTTAAGCCCATATTTTAGATTTTTGATGGATCGTAAGCCTCTTTTTTACGATTTTAACTCTTTCAGATCCACTTATTTTAGGGCTCATAATGAACATTACTATTCTTGATAACGCAACGTTAGCTAAAACATCTCTTTCGTGTATAGAACAACTTGGTAAATTAACGACTTATGAACTTACCAGCCCAGAGCAAGTTATTGAGCATTGCCAAGGCGCTGATGTATTAATCACTAATAAAGCAGTTTTGAATCGCGATACAATTAGTCAGCTAACACAGCTGAAATTAATTTGCGTAAGTGCAACCGGTACTAATAATGTTGATTTAGAAGCCGCTAAAGAATTTGGCATTGCCGTAACTAATGTAGCTGGCTACTCAACCCCTTCAGTTGTTCAACATACATTTTCTTTAATTACTAACTTACTGGGTAACACCCACCGCTATCAGGCAGATTGCCAGCAAGGCGCATGGCAAAAAAGTGAAATGTTTTGCATACTCGATTACAGCTTTAACGACTTACAAGGTAAAACATTTGCCATTATAGGCGGCGGTACACTAGGCAAAGGCGTTGCTAAAGTGGCTGAGGCATTTGGCGCTAATGTTATTGTTGCAGAGCGTAAAGGGGTTAAATGTCGTGATGGTCGTACGCCTTTTGAAGACGTCATTAAAACAGCCGATATAATCAGCGTACACTGCCCGCTTACAGATGAAACACGTGATTTAATCGCACTTAATGAGCTTAAAATGATGAAGCCAAGCGCTATAATTATTAATACAGCACGTGGTGGTATTATTAACGAAGCCGACTTAGCAACAGCGCTTAAGCAAAACCTAATTGCTGGAGCGGGTGTTGATGTACTAACTAAAGAACCTGCTGAAGCTTCAAATCCACTTGCTAATTACACAGGCAATAACTTATTACTTACTCCACATATTGCATGGGCAAGTACTGAATCTATTGTGCGTTTAATTAATGAAGTAAGTTTAAATATTGCGGCATTTACTAAAGGTGAATCACGCAACCGCTTGGTTTAATCATTTTATTGTAGTAATCAAATAAGCTAAAAAATGGCTGTTTTTACTAATATATTTAATATTTTATTAGATAAAAACAGCTTAACTCACTTAACAAACTGATTCATAACAACTTATTAATATGGTCTACTCTTTGCTTTAATACAGTTAATAACCAATTAAAAATCTTATTAAGGTAAATAAAAATGAAAAAATCACTTTTAGCAGCCGCTTTAATCGCTCCATTTTTAACAGGCTGTGTTATTGCCGTGTCAGATGGCGAAGCTGAGACTCATTGGGCAGGGAAAAACTCATCAAGCTGGCAAGCACAGCATAAAAATAATCGCGAAGTTATATCAGAGCTAAAAATGGATAGCAGCTATCAGTCTGTTTTAACGCAATTAAAAACGCCTAATTTCACAGAGCTATTAAAAAAAGATGATGATGTATACCAAGTACTTTTTTATGTAACGCATAGCAAGCATTCAGATTCCAAAACAACGAAAGATGAATGTACGCCACTTGTATTCAAAAATGATAAGTTAGTGGGCATTGGTGACACCGCTTTAGGTATGATCACGCAGTAACCAATAAAAAATGTTTGATACAAAAACGCCAATATATAAATATTGGCGTTTTTTGTATATTAAGTTTTTAGCGTGCGACTATTCTATCTCGCCCTGCATCTTTAGCGGCATATAAGCCTAAATCGGCCTCTTCTAACAATGCTTGCTCAGCATACACTTTACCACTTTGTGTAGTGGCAATACCTATACTTATAGTGATGTGGTCTGCATTTAATGAAGCTTTATGTTCTATATTCAAAGCATTTACAGCATTGCGTAATTTATTAGCAAACTCCATTGCTTCATGCCTATCAATTCCTGGTAGCACAGCAGCAAATTCTTCTCCGCCATAACGAGCAATAAAGTCACTGCCACGTTCACATTGAGCCGCAAGTGCTTGCGCAACATTCTTTAAACACTCATCGCCAGCACGGTGTCCGTAGCAATCGTTGTAACGTTTAAAGTGGTCTATATCCATAAGTAACACCGATAGCGGTGTTCCACTTCGCTTGCTGCGGCGCCATTCTCGAGATAAGTTTTCATCAAGGTAGCGTCTATTTGGTATCTCAGTTAAGCCATCTATCGAAGCTAGCATTTCTAGCAAATCATTTTTTTGCTTTATGAGGAGTTGGTTGCGCACTCTAACGCGAACAATAGAAGGACTAAATGGCTTGGTTATGTAGTCCATTGCACCGAGCTCTAAGCCCTTTGCTTCATCATCATGGCTACGATTGGCTGATATAAATATAATAGGAATAGACTGAGTTATTGGGTTTTCTTTAAGCTCCACAAGTACTTGATAGCCGTCAATTCCAGGCATAATTACATCAAGGATTATTAAATCAACTTGCGCTGTTTTTACAAAGGTCAGTGCTTTTTCACCACTTTCAACCAAGAACACGTCGTGTTCTGCTTTAAGTGTTTTTTCAAGTACTAATCTGTTGATTGGATCATCATCCACAATAAGTACTTTAGCTCTTTTCGACATCCCTAACCCCTAGCCCTTTTATAAAAACAATTACCTGTTCTAGCTGTATGATAAGCTCTTGTAGTGTAATCTCAATAGGCTTATTAGTTGTTTTAAGCGTTCTTTCACACAATAAAGCACAATGTGATAATCGTCTAAAACCTAAATTACCTGCTACCCCCTTGATACTATGCACTAAACGTACCAAATCATCCTTATTGGTTGTTTCTTCTAGTTGCGATAGCTGGGTTTCACACAAGCTAGCAAACTTATCAATCATCGTATTAAGTAGTTTTTCATCCATACTAAACTGCGTTAAAGCAAATGATTTTTCAAAAAAGCTTGGTTTAACTAAGTTTAAATCAGCAATTGCATCAATAAGTACTTTAGCAACAACCGGTTTAGTTAAATGTTTATTCATGCCGCACTTTAAAGAACGTTCTACATCAGCAGGCTCGCAATGAGCCGTTAAAGCAAAAATAGGCAGTTGCTTTGCGTCAAACTGTTGACGAATCAAAGCGGTTGCTTGACAGCCATCTATTTTCGGCATTTGCACATCCATCAATATTAAGTCAGGCTTCAAAACTTGCAATAATTCCATGCCAATTGATGCGCTTAAAGCCGTAACAACATTTACGTTTGCTTGGCGCAGAACACTGCTAATTATTTCTAAGTTAAGCTGATTATCATCAATTGCTAATACAAGTAGACCCGATATATCAGCTTTACTTTCAGTTGCACTGTGTACTGCGGCACTTGTATTGACTATGGGCTTTTGCTGAGAGTTCAAACTAAATAGCCTTTGCCCTAATGCCGATGCTTTAACGTGATGCGCAGCTAAGTGCTCGCTTGTCGGTAAATTAAGTGTGTGCTGATGATTAATAATAATTACCGATGTTTCTTTAGCTGATAACGAATCATTAATCGCTTCAACATTTAAAAGTGCAGGTAAGTCAGCTGCATCAATTATTATTTTTTGAGTATTAGAGAGCTTAATTGGGTATTTTAGTACTTCATCTAAATTAATATTAGCAAGTTCGTTATATGCATTTGTCACCTGCTTAAGCTCTTTACTTTGATCAGATAAAATAGCCAATGTATTAGTCGGTAACACTGTGTTTTTAGTGGTATCAACTAAAAAACTAATACTGAAATAAAATTCGCTGCCGTGGCCTTTTTTACTCTTTAAAGCTATCTCCCCACCCATTAACGATACTGCATGTTTAACAATAGCTAAACCTAGCCCAACCCCTTGGTGTATGCGGGTTGAAGATTCATCACCTTGAGTAAAAGCGTCGAATAAGCGACTTTGATCGGCTTCATCTATACCCATGCCAGTATCTATTACTTTAAAGCAAATATGCTGTTGCTCTAGGCTATCGCTTTCAATAAGTTCCATTTTTAAAGTAATGGAACCTGTTTTTGTAAACTTAACGGCATTAGTTAATAAGTTACCTAATATTTGCTGCAAACGTATACTGTCGCATATCAAATCAGGTGCTATTAGCGGGTCAATATCAATAACAAATTCAATACCTTTTCCTTCGCACAATGGAGCCGTTAAGCTTTCACAAATATCCACCAGCTCAACCATGCTAAAAGACGCTTGTTTTAAATCGGTTTGCGAACCTTCAATACGTGCAAAATCAAGCATTCTATTAAGCATTAATAACAAGCTTTGTGCTGCATGCTTAGCTTGATCCGTTTGTTGTAATTGCTTTTGCGTTAAGCCTTGCTCAATTAACATATCAAGCAACCCTAAAACAGCGTTCAAAGGGGTACGTATTTCATGACTTAAATTGGCTATAAAGCGGCTTTTAGCTAGGGTTGCTCGTTCGGCATCTAGTTTTGATTTAGTTAAGGCACTTACATCCTGAATGTGGATAACATAATAAGCTGGATCGCGGTTTTCATCCCAGACAAGCGATACACTTAGTTGCAACCAGCTTGTTAAGCCCCCTTGAGAAAGCGTTAAATGGTAAACGCGTTTTTTGTCATCTAGCAATTGCGCTAAAGTGCTTTTTATTTGCTGCCATTGGGAGTCATCAAATAATGCTTTTAACTGCTCCCCAACTAGTACTGGCTGATCAGAAAACTGCTTTCTTGCTGCTTTATTTACTTGCAATATGGTGTGCTCAAGCGAGAGTAAAACCACGCAGTTAGCCGCAAATTCAATGGCACTTCTAAATTTAGATTCAGATGACTTTAAGGCCAATAATGTTTGTTGCTGCTCGGTAATATCGCGGCCAATACCCATGGTTCCTAACAGGTGTTGGTGCTCGTTATAAAAAGGTGCAATAGTAAGTTGATACGATTTTGTATCGGTTTCTATTCGCTGTTCAACACTATTTCTGTTTTGTAATACTTGTTTTTCAAGCGCATTTATTTGCTGATCATTGTCACCTAAATCATCTACATATTTACCAACTAATGCAGTTTGATCTTTACCAATATACGCCTCAAATGCTTTATTACATCCTAAGAATGAACCATCAATATTTTTAAAGTAAATAAGGTCTGGCACACTGTTTAGCATAGTGTTGAGCAAAGCTAAGTGGCGCTCTTTCGCTTCGTAACTGCGGCTTAGTTTTTCTGATTGCAGCTGAACTTGGTCGTCCAGAGCTTTATTTGCACTTTGTAATGAATCAACTAACTGTTTGTTTTTAGTAAATACACGCTTCACTTTAGAAAACCAAGGTTGCCAGCTCAGTGGTACTTTGTAATTTAGCTGCTCTTCTTGCTGTGTACCGTTACTCTCAAGGTATGACATTAAGTGAGTCATCGGCTTTATAAAAATGCGCTGACTTAACCAAAAAAACACGCCAAACATAATACTTAAAAATAGCGTTAAAAAAGTAAACTCTAGTAATATCTCATACTTAATTGAGCTTATTAATTGGGGTTTGTGCTCGTAAAATGCGGCGTGAATAGGTAACTCATCCATAGGCTGCATAAAGTAATTACTATCACTAGTTAATACTGTTTTTTGACTCTGATAATTGGCCAAGTCTGGCCAATAATTTTTTAACGCAGTCGCTTGCTCTATTATCTGTTTAGAGCTGGCGATAATTTGATGCGATTGGTTCATAAAAACGTATTCACCACTGTTCGGTGACACCTTTTTTAACCATCCAGAAATTGCTTGAACATCATAAATTAAAATAATGTAATCGGCTGAGCCAGTGCTTCGTTGTCGACCAATAGCAAAATACGAATTGTCATTCACTTTAACAATAGGACTTGAAGTAAGTTTGTTCTGCGCAAATTTTGGCTTAAATTTTCCATTTAAAATTTCAGTAAGCATTAAACTTTGGCTTTTGTTGTGCCTGCTTACATAAGCAAAACCATTATCATCAACATACGCTACAGCAGATAACGACTGCATTAACGCAAGCGTTGTATTAAACGAAGGCCCTAATGTAATAGCTTGCTGCCACTGCATTAATGCCTTAGCAGATAACGCAAACTCACCTTTACCCACTATTTCAGTACTTTGATCAATAAAATGACGATAATAGTAACCATCATATTGATTTATGCCTTCGAGCAAATCTTGGTTTATTTTGGGATAAGTCGCTTGCTCGTATAAGTTAAACATGGTGGTAAGTAGATTACTCACCGAGTCCATCCCGTGAGTAACCTGTGCTGAAACATTTGTAAAATCAGCTTGGCGTTTTTCAACCGTCCGCTCAAGCTTTATATTATATAAGTGCAAGCACAGTAAAAAAGCGACAATCAATGGCACTAACAGCGCAATAAATAATGAACGATAATAATGCTTCAGAGGTAAAAAATTCAATGTACTGCCTGCCATTTGGCTCGAAAATCAATCGATAGACTATCGAGCCAATTTGTTAAGCGCAAGTTATAAATTTTCTTCTGCAAATGACGCTAAGCGACTACGCACAACACCGTTGAGGTTTATTGTTGCGCTGCCTTCAAAGTTTTTAAAGCGCTCTACTATGTACGTCAAGCCCGATGTTACTGGCGTTAAATAGTTACTATCAATTTGCGCCAAGTTACCTGTACAAATTAATTTAGTACCTTCGCCGCAGCGAGTAATAATCGTCTTAAGCTGAGATGCCGTTAAATTTTGGCTCTCATCTAAAATTACCACCGCATTTTGAATGCTACGCCCGCGCATAAAGTTAACCGATTTAAACTGTACATTAGCCTTCTCCATTATGTAATTTCGACTCGATATTGGATTTTCGTCGCCTTTGTGCAATACCTCCAGCGTATCAGTGATAGCTGCAAGCCATGGCGCCATTTTTTCCTCCTCCGTGCCTGGTAGAAACCCAATAGACTCTGCTATTTCTGGCGTATTACGAGTAACTATTACTTTATCGTAAATACCTTTTTCGATGACCATTTCAAGGGCGCTGGCAAGTGCTAACAAGGTTTTACCACACCCTGCTGGTCCTGTTAAAATAACAAGTTCAATACCTGTATCCAGTAATGCATCTAATGCCATCCCTTGATAAATATTTTTGGGCTTAACGCCCCATGCTTGTTGATGCATTAAACGCTCAACACCAATATCTTTGAGCGTTATGTGCTCGTCATCGTACGATTTAACGCGCGCCGCAAAATGCTCCCCTCCATCAAGTAAATATTCATTACAAAATACATCTGGTATTAAGTTTTTAGGCACATGATGAAACGTATCGCGTCCGTGCTGCTGCGTATTACACTCCCCTACATGATCCCAAAAATCCCCTTCAATTTTTTTATAACCACTAGTGAGTAGGCTTATATCGTCAATAAGTTGGTCGGTACGATAATCCTCAACATATTTAAGCCCGGCGCCTTTGGCTTTTAAACGCATGTTTATATCTTTTGTAACAAGTATTACTTTTGAATCACTGTGCTGCTTTTGTAAGTACACGGCGCAATTGATAATACGATGGTCGTTTTCGTTACCAGGCAAACCAGAAATGGAGTCGGCAAATAAATGGTCGTTTACAATAATGAGGGTACCGGCAGAGCTCGCTTTTGCCTTTTTGTTACTCGGCAGCGCCACGCCTTGTAGCATTTGTTCGGGCGTTGCATTTTTAAGAACTTCATCTAATCCACGAATAGCGACGCGCGCATCACGGCTTACGTCGTGTTTCCTATCTTTTATATGGTCAAGTTCTTCAAGCACCGTCATCGGAATTACAACGTCATGCTCTTGAAAAGACAAATAAGCGAGTGGTTCGTGAAGTAGTACGTTGGTATCTAGCACATACATTTTACTTTCAAGGTTCGAAGCTTTTTCCATAGCACTTTCCTTACGTTTTATGATTTTTATGCTATACCAAAATAACTAAGTAAAACGGGCAAAACTTAAACCTGCAATACTTAATTGCTAAGGCATAATGTAAGTTTAGTCTATTTGTCATAAAAGTCCGTTTTATTACAAACTGTAATTAGTTTTGATTTACCTAAAAAAGAGTCATAAACAAGCTGTTTTAATAGTAATAATTAACACTTTCAAAATTAATTAAAAGTGAGCCAAATAGCGCCTTGCAGTGGTGTTAGCTTACAGGTAACATAGCCGCCTTTTTCATCATAGACGAGACATACATGAATTTTTCCTTAGGTCAGCGTTGGATCAGTGATACAGAGTCAGATTTAGGATTAGGCACCGTTGTTGCCATTGAAGGCCGTCAGGTCAGCATATTATTTCCTGCCAGTGGTGAAAACCGTGTTTATTCTAGTGCAGAAGCACCTGTTACCCGTGTGGCATTTAATCCTGGCGATGTGATCAAAAGCGTTGAAGAATGGGAATTAGAAGTAGAGTCTATTGAAGTACAAGGCGAGTTACTTTGTTATCACGGCACCCGTGTTGATAATGGCGAAACAGCCAAGTTAAAAGAGACCTTTTTAGATCATTTTATTAAGTTTAATAAACCACAAGATCGTTTATTTGCAGGCCAAGTCGATCGTTTTGATCGCTACACACTTCGCTACCAAACGTGGTTACATAAATTTGAACGTGAGCAATCGCCTATTAAAGGCTTAATTGGTCAGCGTGCTAATCTTATTCCGCACCAACTTTATATTGCCCAAGAAGTGGGTAAACGTTTTGCCCCACGCGTACTTTTATCAGATGAAGTAGGCCTTGGTAAAACAATTGAAGCGGGCATGATACTCCATCAACAAATTATTAGTGGCCGTGCAAGCCGCGTACTGATTGTGGTGCCTGAAAACTTACAGCACCAATGGTTAGTAGAAATGCTACGCCGCTTTAACTTACGTTTTTCTATTTTTGATGAAGAGCGCTGCGACGAAGCGTTTGCAGATTCTCCAAACGTATTTGATACAGAGCAACTAGTACTTACCAGCCTTGAGTTTTTAACCAAGAAAAAACGTTGGTTTGAACAAGCAACGCTTGCTGATTGGGACCTTTTAGTAATAGATGAAGCCCACCACCTAAGTATAAATAACGGCAAACCAAGCTCAGAGTACCAACGTATGGCAGAGCTTAGCCAAGATATTCCTGGCCTTATTTTGCTTACAGCAACGCCTGATCAACTTGGTCACAGCAGTCACTTTGCGCGTTTACAATTACTCGATCCTGACCGTTTTTACGACTACGACGTGTTTAAAGAAGAAGAAGCAAATTATAAAGACGTAGCGCAAGCGGCAAATCAATTACTGCAAGAGCAAGCTCTGGACGACGCAGCCAAAGCCACGCTAATTGAGTTATTAAAAGAAACCGACATTACTGATATTCTTGAAAAAGCACAGCAAGGTGATTTACCAGCGCGTAAAGAAATACTTAACATGCTACTCGATCGCCACGGCACAGGTCGTATATTATTCAGAAATAGCCGCAGCGGCATTGACGGCTACCCAAGCCGTAAATTACACGCCTACCCAATGGCACTGCCAAAACAGTATAAAACGGCTATGTCGGTTCTTGGTAACATGGGCGGCATTCAAAACCCTGAACTAAGTGCACACCGTGCTCTGTTTCCTGAAAAAATATTTCAAGAATTTGAAGGCGAAAGCGCAAGCTGGGGTTTATTCGATCCACGTGTAGATTGGTTAATCGACACCCTTAAAACACTTAAGCGCGAAAAAGTACTGCTTATATGTGCTAAAGCTGAAACAGCTATCAGCCTTGAGCAAATACTGCGTGAACGCGAAGCAATTAAAGCGTCGGTATTTCACGAAGGCATGTCTATTATTGAGCGTGACCGCGCTGCTGCATTTTTTGCAGACGAGTACGATAATGCACAAATATTACTGTGTTCAGAAATTGGCTCAGAAGGTCGTAACTTCCAGTTCTCGCATCACTTAGTGTTGTTTGATTTACCACTAAACCCAGATTTGCTCGAGCAACGTATTGGTCGATTAGACCGTATAGGCCAAACACAAGATGTGAACATTCATGTGCCATATTTTGAAAACACCGCTCAAGAAGTACTGCTACGTTGGTATAACGAAGGTCTAGATGCATTCGAATCTACATCAACAACTGGGCAAATGCTTTATAAAGAGTTCCGTGATGACCTACTTGAATATATTTCTGCGCATAACTGCGATGAAGACGAACTCGATCCATTACTTGAGCAAGTAGCACAACAAAATGCGGTACTGCGTAAAAAAATGGAAAGCGGACGAGATCGTTTACTAGAGCTACATTCATCGGGTCAAGGTGCTGCTGACTCGCTTGTGACTGATATCGAAAAACTCGATAACCAGTTTGAATTGCCAAGCTACATGATCAATGTGTTTGACACATTTGGCGTAAGCCAAGAAGATAAAGGCGAAAACACCATTATCTTAAAGCCAACGGAACATATGTTAAATGCATCGTTCCCATCGCTTAAAGAAGACGGTATGACCGTTACCTTTGATCGCGATACGGCACTTTCGCAAGAAGATGTACACTTTATCAGCTGGGATCACCCTATGGTGCAAGGCACCATGGATATGATTTGTGACGACGACTTTGGTAGCGCATCGGTGGCTTTACTTAAAAACAAAAAGTTACCGCCTGGTACCTTTTTTGTTGAGCTTATTTTTGTTGCAGAAGCAATGGCACCAAAAGTATTACAAGTTGGTCGCTTTTTACCGCCTACACCAATTCGTATATTGCTCGATAAAGCAGGTAATAACCTAGGTGAAAACGTGGCATTTGAAGGCTTTAATCAGCAGTTATCAGCCGTAGGCCGCCAAACAGCAAGTAAACTTGCCGGTGCACTACAAAGCGCTGTTCACCCGATGATCACTACCGCTAAAGATATGGCACAAGAAAAACTTGAAGTTATTCGCGCAGCGTCACTTGCTAAAATGCAAACGTCACTCAGTGAAGAGCAAGAACGACTTGTTGCCCTTAAGCAAATTAATCCGAATATTCGCCAAGAAGAAATTACCTTCTACGATAAGCAACGTAACGACCTAACTACGTATATTGAAAAAACGCAGTTACAACTTGATGCAATTCGCTTAATAGTGGTTTCACACTAAATATTTAGTTTTTTGAGCCGACTCCAGAGTGAATTTAGAGTCGGCTATTAAGCTTAATTGATATAAATAACTGTACCTTTTTAAACTTCATTTAAAAACGACGTGTTCTTATTTTACTATGAGCCAATTCTACCCTCTCCAGCTATATATTAAGCCCTTTGTTGGACTGTTGATTTTGCCCAACATAACCGTATCTAAAAACTCAAGCTGCACTCTATACAACTATTCTGTGAGATAGTTGATAGGTTTATTTTCCCTTGCATAAAGTTGTTTTTTTGTTAACCTACTCGACTTCCATTTTAGTCTTTTTGAGGTGTTTATGGCGTTTCTATCTCGTTCGATATTGGCGTTGTCCATGGCGCTCTCAAGCACTAGTGTCTTTGCTCAAGCCCAATGCGATGTTGAATTACGTCATGGTTTAATTATTACTGACGATGCAATTCGCATATTAGATAAAGGCCAAACTCGTGTCCAAATTAATAACAATAACCAACTGTTTATTCGCGGTTATTGGGTTGATTTAAGCGATGACGAAAGCAAAGTACTCGAACAGTTTAGTAATGGTATTCGCCACACAGTCCCCGAATTAGTAAACCTTGCTACCGATGGTGTTAACTTAGGTTTAAGCGCTATTGAACACGTAGTTGAAGGTATGTCAGACAAAGAACCTGAAGTACTTAAAACACAATTGCAGTATGTAGAGCGCGCGCTAATGGATAAGTTTAAGCGCGGAGATGACTTCTTTTTTATAGCCCCTCAATCACTTTCGCAAATAGATGACTTTTTTACTAAAGAGATCAGCCAGCAAATTCACTCTGCTGTGCATGGATCGTTAGGTGCTATTTTGGTATCACTTGGAGATGCGTTTAAATCGCGTGAAGGTAATATAGAAGATCGCATTAACGACATGGGGCAACGCATGGATATTATCTCAAGAGAAATTGATAAATCGCTACAAAAAAAGGCACATCAATTAGAGCTTAAGGCTTCTGAGTATTGCGAATGTTTAAATGCACTCGATGTAACCGAATCTCGCTTACAGGCAATAGTACCTGGTATGGCCGATTACGATTTAGTGCAAATAAAGTCTTAGAGTACGTATTCGGTTTTAGAATAAAATAACACCGAGTATAAATATACTCGGTGTTTTGCTTTGTAATTGATTAAAACTAAGCGCTTCTACTTTTTATTCTAAATTGGTGAGCCCGGTGGGATTGGCAGCACTTTAAAGTTGTTTGGCCATTGTCCTTTAATTAAAAACTGATTTACTTGCTCAGCTAAATATTGCTTAAACGCACTCTCGCCAGTACTTGTATGGCTCAGCATTGAGTTTTGGTTAAAGTCTTCACTCAACTTAACTAAGTAGTAACGTAACTGCGCTTGCACTTCAGGGCTTGCACTATCGCTTGCTACTAAATCAGCCATAGCTTTTGCTGTTAAAAATTGCACGCGCTGAGTGATTTTACCTGTCATTGTATTAGGTGATGACACGTTAAACACTTGGCTATATAGCTCCTCAAGTAACTCATCTAAACTATAAAAGTCATTACTACGCGCTTGTTGCTGCGCTAAGCGATTTAAACGCTGTGCATTTAATAAAAGCGACAAGCTGTGCTGCACTGCAACCTCGGGTAATGCCATTGCATCGAGCGTTAACCCTGTGCGCCCAACTATGCTCTCGCGCGATTTAGACTCGCCATATGCTTTTGGCGGAATTAGCGATAACACAGATTCAGGAAGTAATAAGTTACTGGGCTTAAGCGTTGCAAAAATAGCGTTTACCGCTTCTTGCTGTGTTTTTTTATTAACGACTTGTGCACCTTTTATGGGTGAATCACCACGTGTTTCGTATTCGTAATCAACACCGGCTATAAGCTTAACCGCAGCCTCAACCTGAAAACGGTGAAACAGATAAAGCGGAACTAGTTTTTCCTCTAATTGCGATAATGAATCGCCCGTTTTAATATTATTAATACCAAACTGCGAAAGCGCTTTTTTACGTACGTCGAGTACTCTTAAAAGTTCCTGAGAAGGATTAGTGCCGTTATCCCATAAATGAGCTGTTGGATGCGCGCCACCTTTAGCACGAGCGTCGCTATCTGATATAAACTCAAGGCCTTTGGCTTTATTTTCTTTTAAAATAGCAGCGAGTTCTGCGCTTTCATCTTGGTTAGTAAAATCGCTATAGCCATATTTAATTACCTGGGTATCCCACACGCCCATGCCTGTTGCATAGCCGCGCGTTACATCAAGCTTACCTTGTTCATTAAAACTAAGTAGCGGATGTGGGTAGTCCATTACAGAAGCTCTATCACCTACCGATGCAGCAAAGTTATGAGAAATACCTAACGTGTGACCAATTTCATGCGCGCTTAATTGGCGAATGCGATCAAGCGCCATTGCTTGTAAGTTTTTAGCAACTTCATTACCTTTTAAATAAGGAGCAGCGAGTGCTTCAGCTATTAAAATATCTTGGCGAACACGCAATGAGCCGAGTGTTACATGCCCTTTAAGTATTTCACCTGTACGTGGGTCGATTACAGAACTTCCGTATGACCAACCACGCGTTGCACGGTGTACCCATTGAATGACGTTGTAACGAATATCCATAGGGTCGGCACTACTTGGCAGCACTTTTACTGTAAATGCATTTTTATATCCTGCAGCCGTAAATGCGTCGTTCCACCACTTTCCACCTTCAAGCAAAGCGCTTTTAACGGGCTCTGGAACGCCAGGATCTAGGTAATAAACAATTGGTTTAACAGGCTCACTAATAGGTAAGCTTGAATCCTTTTTAGTTAAACGATGGCGCGGTATATAACGCACGTACATAGAGTCACCAAGTGGCGCTGCGTAATCTTTATGTTCTATACTCCAAAAACCTGATTGCGGATTAAACTTACGAGGTGTGTAGTTATCATCTGGTAATTGAATAAGTGAATGATGCATATGAACAGTAAGCGCATAAGGGTCAGCACTTACTTGGCGAACAAATTCACCTGGTTTTGTGCCTTTAAATGTAAGTACAGCTTCAAGCTCGGTGTTTTTTACAAATGCTTTTGAGCGATTCATATAAACGGCGCTACGTGATTCATCAAGGCTAAAGCTCCCTTGCTTACGTGCAGCAAGCTTGCGACTTACGCCATGTACATCACTTAATAAATAAGGCGTGTAATCAATAAGTGCTGTAGCTTTATCTTCTGCAACCACTTTAAAACCAGCAAGTATACTTGATGCAAACGCTTCTTTAATACTTTGCTGTTCAGCCTTGTTACTTGTATTAGCACGATAGTAAGTATTTACAGCCCGCAGCATTACTTTGTCGCCAAAACGCTCAAACTGCACAAGGTGAGTATTACCAAGCTGACCTCTATCAAGGCCTATATCGTTAGAGCCAATACCGTAAGGCAAGCTTTGTTGCAGTAAAAATTGCTGTTCAAACTTATCAACCTTTAAATATACTTTTCCGTTTTGGGTATCGTAAAAAAACGAATAGTAGCCCGGAAAATGATTCATTTGCGTAGTAAATTCATCAATTGACTTAATTGCTGCGTGCGCTTGAGTTATGATAGAGCACAGCACAGTAAAGAATATGTAACTTAGTAGTGGTATTTTTTTCATAATCTTATCTTTGTTATTTGTGTTTTAAGTACGATTAGGTGGTCCCATTATAGGGTGCTATTTAAACAATACAGTTATTTAAGACGAATTTCAGCGCTATAAGCTAATCTCTCTCACATTATGATTGGTTTTAACACGTTATCAGGAAAATAGAATGCGTAGACTCCCTCCAGTATTACTAGAAGACGGTTGTTCAAGAGAACTTTTATCATTAATTCGAACAGTTCTAGCGGCATGTAAAGAAATTTCGTTTCGCGTTGGTCAAGGTGCACTTTCTGGCGTATTAGGCTCAACCCTTGATGAAAACATTCAAGGCGAAACTCAAAAAAAGCTCGATGTATTATCTAATCAGCTGTTAAAAGATATTTTACTGGAATCAGGTACGGTTAAAGCAATCGCGTCTGAAGAAGAAGACTACACAGTAGCAGGTAACCCAGACGCTAAATTTATAGTGGCATTTGACCCACTCGATGGCTCGTCAAATACCGATATTAACTCACTTGTGGGTACTATATTTTCTATAATGGAAGCACCAGAAGGCTCTGACGCTGCTGATCAAAGTATATTTATGCAGCCCGGCCATAAGCAAGTTGCAGCAGGTTACGTACTTTACGGGCCATCAACAATGCTTGCACTGACTACAGGTAAAGGCACGCGCATGTTTACCCTTGATAAAACACAAGGCAGCTTTTTACTTACACAAGATTTTGCCGAAATTCCTGCTGATACAAACGAATTTGCCATTAATACGTCTAACCAACGCCATTGGCAGCCAGCTATGCAAAACTACATCGATGATTTGCTAGCAGGCGATACAGGCCCGCGCGCTAAAAACTTTAATATGCGCTGGATTGCAGCAATGGTGGGCGATGTGCATCGCGTACTTAGCCGTGGTGGTTTGTTTACTTACCCTACAGACACTAAAGATCCTAAAAAGCCAAATAAATTACGCCTACTTTACGAAGCAAATCCAATGGCTATGTTAGTAGAGCAAGCTGGCGGTATCGCATCAACCGGTACTGAGCGTATTATGGATATTCAGCCTGATGCAATCCACCAGCGAGTAGCCGTTATTTTAGGTTCTAAAAACGAAGTCGAAACGTGCTTGGGATATCATAAATAATCGCTTAAAACGATTGTCTTCAACTTAAAAAACCGCATTCAATTGAAGTGCGGTTTTTTGTAGGTGAGGTTTTACACCTCGCTTTTTAAACAAATCAAATTTTTACTAACGCAACTATTTGAGCAAGCTTTTGATGATTAAGCTCTCCCATTTGCTCGCTATTACTGAGCGCATAAATAAAACCTTCATGCTCAGCACAATCAATGTCATCTCGCGATTCAATTACGTTTGCCCAAAGCTCTAAATCATCTAAGTCTATTTCGTTACTTAAACAGCGTTTAAGCACATCAATTAAAACCTCGGTTGAGAGAGTATAATGAGTTTTATTGCTATCAGCAGGGCTTGAAACGATAACCGATATAGCTTCGTCCCTTTGCTCACCAAATGTAATAAATTCAGCTAATGCTTTTTGTGTATTCATAATATTTGTTATTCTTGGCTCACTGTTACTAAAAAGAATTATAATGACTGAACTTAACTGCACTCAATGCCACAGTACTTTAACGTGTAATGTAGACGATATATCAGCATGTTGGTGCAATGAGCTGCCGGCTATTTTACCGCTTGATATCACAGCAACAAGTTGTTTATGCCGCAAGTGCACGCTTAATAAAATAAATACTTTTTTAGAGGGTGTTTATGCACAACCTATTAAAACCCAAATAGACTTTGCAAAGCAATTTAGAGGTAACGACAATTTAATTGAAGGGCTCGACTACACCATGCAAAGTGGTTACATGATATTTAGTAAGTGGTTTTTTTTAAAGCGTGGTTCGTGCTGCAAAAATGGTTGTAAAAACTGCCCTTATGGTTTTAAAAGGTAGTAAAGTAATTTACTGCGCTTTTCGCATAAGTAAGCTCTACACTAACCACACTTATGCTTCACCCGTACTGATGGGTAATGAATCACTTGCGCCCCACTCACTCCACGAGCCATCATAAACGCTTAAATTACTGTAACCACATTCAGTAGCAAATAACGCTAAAACACAGGCTGTAATACCTGATCCACAGCTAAACTGTAACTGCCGCGCATCACCGATTACGTCACTAAATATCGCTTTAATTTCGGCAAGTGGTTTAGCTTCACCTTTATTAAGTAAATCCATAAAAGGCAACGAGCGACTATTTGGGATATGCCCGCTACGCATGCCTTTTCGGGGTTCACTTTCTTCGCCTGTAAAACGCTTATAAGCACGTGCATCTAGCAATACAGTGCTGGGCTCAGCAATTGCGTCAACCACTTGTTGGCTATTGATAAAATACTCAGAATTATAGCTTGCCGTAAAGTCACCTTTACCTAACGATTTGCTATAACCTTGCTGTGTGGCGTAACCGCTCTCTAACCACTTTTTAAGGCCACCATGTAGTACTTTTACGTTGTGGTGCCCCATAGCTTTAAACATCCACCACGCCCTTGCCGCGCTAAATAAACCGCCATCTTCGTATACAACTATAAACGAATCGTTATTTACGCCTGTATTTTGTATAACATGAGTAAATTGTTGCTCGCTGCATACCGTACTTGGTAAGGGATTTGTTCTATCGGCCAACTCATTTTTTATGTCAAAACGTTTAGCGTTGGGCAGCATTGCTTGTGGCGAATAAGTACCCAAAACACCTGGGCGCAGCATACCTGCATCAAATATCACTAATGCAGGATTATTAATTTGCTCGTGTAATTGCTGACAGCTAATTAGGTTTTTCACTACGATTCCTTATCACCATGATACTTAGCAAACTCGTCATTACCCGTAAAACGCGCTTCAATCGCTTTAATGTGTTTATCTTCAGTGTGTTTCCAAACGCCAGGAATACAATATACATGTTCAATAAAGCTAAAAAACTTATCCTTTAATAATGTATTTGGTTGCCAGCCCTGCATTACTTCGTTCAGATTTGCTGCAAGCTGCTCTGCAGTGCTCGCATGCTTTACCAAACCCTCAATGTTGTAACAGGCTTGTCCAAGAGTTAAAACTCGTTTATTTAGCAGTAATGCTTCTAAGCCGACCGTTGAATTAATCGTTAATACGGCTTCTGCGCACTTAATCAAATCACTCGTTTGATTTCCATTAGCAAAAATTGCAATCGGATCTTTTTCATAAAGATGAGCGTAATGTTTATGCCATGACGGATGCTCTTTAAAAACCACTTTTAAACTTGGATCATTTAAGCTTTTGACGGCTTTAATCACCTCGTCGTAAAACATGTCCATAGAGTTTATCCACGGAGAAAAGCTAGCTAATTGAGTATCATGAGGTACTTGAAAAGGCGCAAATATATAGCGTTCTGGCACATCGGCGCACTCAAATTCACAGCGTTTTTTATGATCAGCTCTTGGAATTAAATCCGGCGCAGAAAAGTTTAACTTATTTTGTGGGTCAAAATTTAGGTAAAAAGAAGGGTCACGGCTTAACGACGCATTATAGTTAATACCATTAGGGTCTAAACTGCTTGTACCGGGTAGTAAACCATTTTCATAATAAAACTGCTTTACACCTAATGCTTTTGCAGCCATAGCAACGGTTGTATTTGGAAGTTTATTGCCGTTCCAAATGACAATGCATTCAGGATTAGTCTCGGTTAATAAGGCTAAATACTTGGCGTATCGTAATCGTTCAAATAAAACTAAACCAGCACTATAAACCGCAGTAATGATAGAATTATTCCAAGTTGTATTACGTGCTCTTTTACGTTTTAGTTGAGAGTTGACTACACCAGTAAAATTAACTTGGAACGCATCTTTTAAATATTTCACAGCAGAAAGCTTAGGCGCTCCCATGATGTGTAATTGGCAATTCATCGACAATTTTTTGATTATTTTTTTATAGTATTTTGCGTGTACATTTTTGCGAGAAATAAATAGATAAGCCATACAAGCTATATTTGCCAATTGTTGTTTTTATGAAATAATTCTATGTGGACAATGCAATCAAAGCAAGGTTCCCTTTACTTAATAATTACTTTGAAAGCTTTATAGTTACATTTTTATAATTTCATCACGAAGTGGCGCCATTCTAGAAAGAATATCGTTTTGTAAGCTATGGCTAACATCTTGCTCATTCATTGCATTTATAAGCAAATCAACCACATGATTAAAGTCTTTCTCTGTAATATGCATACCAGTATGAATTGCCACCATAGAGTCACCATCGTATGTACACGGGCCCTCTACTAACATGCACATATGATTAATAAATCCTTGGCGGAAATGCGCTATATTACTGTGTTCAAAGTAATGAATTATCTGCTCGTCATTGCCTATTTGATAGATAAAGCTATCAACAATCCTGCCTATCCCCGCTTTACCATCCAGCTTTTGATAAAGTGAGAGCTTAGTAGAATTTGCACACCCACTAAGCAACCCTAAAAAAATCAAAAAAATACCAACGCTTTTCATTACCAATACCCTGTTACCGATAAATACCAACCTGTTTGATCGTCAGCCCCTGCAATGCTTCCTAAATCAAGGTAAGCCGCTGTCACACTCACATGCTTGTTAGGCATCCACGCTACAAATAAGTCTTTCCAATCTTGTTCGCCTAAGTTTAAGTTATTTGATTTTTGACGATACTCAACACCTACGGCTATTTCGCGGCTAAAAAATAGTGCTGTGCTGCCTTCAAATAATACTTTTCCGCTAGTATTTTCTCCACCGTAACCAAGTAAACCAAGTTGATTAGCTTCACTGTATCGTGTAGTTACGTTCCAAAACCAGTTATAGCCAGCAATAGCCCCTAAATGTAATTTACTAGCAGCGAGGTAGTAGTCAGTGCCGCTGGTATCTTCTGCACCTACAAGTGTTGCAATACTGCCATCATCCAATGATTTATGCTGAATTCCTAAGCTAAGCTGTGGCCAATCACTGTAAACAATATCGCCGTACAAACGTATTTTAGCCGCAGTTATAGACTGCTCTATTTCGGTATCAAGTGCTGGTACATCAAAGTGCTGTTGGGCATAGCTCAGTTCAACACGATTAAATAAATTAAGTTGTGCACCACATACATCAAGAGTGTAATCGGTTACATCTGCGCGGCTACAAAAGCCATTTACCGAAAATTCATCATCACTTGCGTACCCAGCAAGTTGTGCCCACGGTACAATTCCCCCGCCGCCACTGCCTTCAATTTGAGAAACTCCCGGCGTAGCTAGCAGTTTTCCATTGCTTGCAATGCTCGGCACACTAACTATTAAAAACAAACTTACTAATAAGTACTTAATTTTTTGCATAGTATTCCTCCAGCCATTCTTCTAATAGTTTTGCTTTTAAAGGCCTACTTAAGTAATAGCCTTGTGCATGGTCGCACTGCATACCCTTTAGTAAATTTAATGAGCCAAGCGTTTCAACCCCCTCAGCTACAACCGAGAAACCTAGCTGATGCCCCAACGTAATTGATGATTGCACTATAAATTGATCTTTTTGGGATTCATCAAGTTTTAGAATAAAGCACTTATCTAGCTTAAGCTCATCAATAGGTAGCATTTTTAATCTACCAAGTGATGTCTGCCCTACGCCATAATCATCTAATGATATTTTAACGCCAATTGCCTTTAGGTTTTCGAGCGCTTTAATACCTTTTTCTTCATTTTCGATCATATCGCGCTCAGTAAGCTCAATAGTGATCAGCTTAGGATCTACTTTGTACTTTTTGAGCGTACGAACTAATGCAGCATGAAAGCCTGGGAATGCTATATCTTGCGCAGATACATTTATTGCAGCCTGTAAGTTTATATTTTTAGACTGCCAATCAGCTACTTGTGCTACAACCGTATTAACAACCCAGCCAGTAAGTTCAACAATAAGGCCCGACTGCTCAGCTAAGTCAATAAACAGTTCAGGATTGACCCAGCTACCATCTTTTCGCTGCCAACGAATAAGTGACTCAACTTTATCTATTTTTTGCGATTTCAAATGTAATTTTGGCTGATAGGTCATAAACAATTGACCATCGTCGTCACTAATAGCCTGCTTTAATTCATCAAGCATTATTAAGCGCTCTAAGTGCGCTTCGTCTTCGCCATTTTGATAATAATGTATGCTCTCTTGTGTGTTTGCAGCACTTTCAACAGCAATTAGTACGCGGCGCATTAAGTCATCACTTGCAATACCTTGCGTAGGATACTGCACAATGCCTGCACTAAAGCGTAAGTTAATTTTTAATTTTTGAATGGTGTAGCACGCTTGTAATTGTGCCATTAAGCCAACAATACCGCTTTTGTGTTCGCGCGCTGCCGCAGTCGGAAACACAGTTAAAAACTCATCGCCGCCAATACGAGCATGAAAGCCCCCTAACTCATCCGAAAACTCACTTATTCTACAAGCAACGGCCTTTAGGCAGTCATCACCAATGCGCGGACCGAGTTTATCGTTTATATGGCGAAGACCTTTTATGTCTATTGCAACGAGCGTGTACTCGGCTGATGAATCTAATTCATCATCAAGCACCTCAAGCATGGCTGAGCGGTTATAGAAGCCTGTTAGGGAGTCGTGACGGGCTTGAAAGCTAATTTGTTGCTCGCGCTGATTAATATCATTACCCATGCTATCAAACGCTGCGACTAGCGTGTCTATTTCGGTACTTTGCCTTCGCCCTTTAAATTCAAATGCATAATTCCCTTGCGCAAATTGCCTTGCTATTACAGCTAGTTGAGTAAGTGGCGTAGTTAAATTATTTGCAAATATGCTGCTTGTAATAACACCTACAAACATAGTTAAAATAGCTAAAATAATAAGTGTAAAAAGAAGTTTTTCAAAGTCACTATAACTTTGTGTTAAATCGGCGCTCAGTAAAATAATTATAGGATGGGTCAACAAAGATGGTAAATCTATATCTCGGTTACGATACACCAAATATTCACCAAAAAAACGCGATGTGGTTACGGTACTAAAATAGCTAACAGGTTCAAATTGCTCAGGGCGATTAGCTAATGAACTGATAACAATATCGTCAGCGCTGCCTATAAAACTTACATCCATGCCTGTTAAGCTTTTTAGTTCATGGGCTACATTGTCATCAATTTTAAAACCCACCAAACTATAGGCCACTGTCCGTGGCGCTCTTACAGGTAATAAAATAATTTGGTAAAGCTCGTTATTTAACACCACAAAACTAGACTCTTCTGGTGCACTTAAAAGCTCTTCCATCAACGGCTTTAAGTCGTGTGCAAAAACGTCTTCGTCTGTATTGGCGGAAATTAGCTTACCCGATAAATCAAGTAACAACATCAATTCGGCATCAATACGCTGGCTATGATTAAACAACACACTACTTATTGTACCTGCATCTCGCGTTGCTACGGCTTGTTTAAAACCAAAGTCGGAGGTGAGTACTTTTGCTGCGGTTAGTAGTAGGCTTTCTTTTGATTTTAAATATTGCTTATAAACATTTTGCGCTACGGTAATGTCTTGATTTACTTTTTCTTCTTGAAATTTACTCGTAGACCACCAAAAACTAAACAAGCTAACCATAGTGGTTAATAACACTAAGCCAACACATAAAATGGTTATGCGATTTCGTAAACTATTAGTCATTACCAGCCTTAAACTTACTACCAAAGGTATTTCTAGGTGCTGGGGTCGATGTGTTTACTGTTATCTGTAACTGTTTTTGAGAATTAATTGTTATCATTTTTTTATTCTCCAATGGTGCTGTTTGTAAGGGGTGCCACACACTCACTTGTGCAGGCAGTGTATTAATAGGCAAACTTACATAGCCTTTTTTATCTGTTTTATATACGGATTCACTACTCGCTACATAGATATAGCCAACCATAGAGTCATGAATATTACACCCCAACACAACAACCCCTTGTTGCTCAAACGTAATAGGCTCTTTTGGTTGCCCTGAATATAATCTTAGTTGAAAAGGCTTAGCTTGTGAAAAAGAATAAACATGATGGCGAATATTATCGCTGTTAGGAAAGTTAACTTTTTGACCCTGTTGTACAACTAATAATTCGGGTAAAAACTGCTTATGGACTTGATCCATTATAGCAATGGGCAAACTTGATGGTGTGGTTTTTTTGTCAGCAATATTAAGCTCAACCACAGCACCTGATAACTTTTGGCCGTGTTGATCTTTTATTACTAATTCAATATTTGCACTTAAAGCAAAATGGCTAAAAAACAATCCTATAGCTAAAAAGTAATAACTTTTAGCAAACTTTTGCAATGCCCGTTCAAACATAACAACACCTAAACATTAATGTTAGGTTAAGTTAATTAGAGACGAGCACTAATTGCAAGAATTATAGCCCAGTAACTAAAAATAAAGGTTTAGTTACTGGCTTTATTAGCACTTAAGTACTGTTATTTAACAATTAATCCGTAATCATTATCTAAAATAGTAATAACTTCTTGACGAGGATCTTCAGGGATCACAATATCTCGGCCAACAATTTTACTCGCTATGCCAACATAGGTATTTGACACTTCAAGCATTACTGATTCAGGTAAAATATAATCTTTAGCTAATTGCTCACGCTCACTCATGCGATCTTTATTTAATAATACGTCGCTCTCTGGCACATTATTAATAAGTAATTGGCGAAAACCTTCTTTAGAATTTTCAACAATTTTACCGCCTTTGTAAGCTGCTTCATCCCAAATACGTGACGAATCAGGCGTGCCTACTTCATCAATATATATAAGCTGTTGCGCGCCATTTAAATCCTCTACATAACCAAACTCAAATTTAGTATCTACAAAAATTTGGTCAAGCTTCGCTAGTTCATCACTAATTAATTTAAAACCTTCAACTAACAGTTTTTCGTATTTGGTTACATCATCTGCCGATTTAAAGTTAAATACATCTAAGTTATTAGTAATGTTAGCGCGAGTAATATTTACATCATCAACTGGCGGAATATCAGCAACGCCCTCAATAATACCTTTTGTTGACGGCGTAATTAAAACGTCATCAAGCTTTTGGTTCGCTTTTAAACCCTCTGGTAATTCAATACCACAAAAGTTACGTATGCCTTTAGCGTAATCGCGCCACATGCTACCCGTAATATATTGGCGAGCAATTGCCTCTACCTTTACTGTACTGGCTTTACGTACAATCCACACATACGGATGCGGAATATCTACAATATGATTGCCCGCAAGACCCGCTTTATCAAATAACTTAAACCAATGGGCTGCCACTGAGTTTAGCGCTATACCTTTACCTGGTACGCCATTTAAACCGTTTTCGCCCTGCCAAATGCAATCAAATGCAGAAATTCGGTCTGAAATAACCATAATAGCAAGCTCAGTACCAGTCGGTACTTGATAGCCTTTATCTTTAATTAATCGAGCGCTGTCTTCATCAGTTAACCAATAAACTGAACGAACTTTACCGCTGTGTACTTCACCTTTGGTACGAATGGGTAAATCATCGTTTACGTCTAAAACTTTATAGCTAGTCATGCTATCTCCGGGGTTAGGGATGCTCTTTGAGCAAAGTATGGTATGGGGTTATATGGGCTGTATAATAATCTAGCCAACCTCAAAGCTCAATCGGATGCTTAAAACAAATAAAGGCATATATTTATAAGCAAGTCGCAATGGGGTAAACTTAATGTGCTAATCAGCCTGAGGAGATAGCTTGAACTACTTAACTGCCACTAAAAATAAAAAATACTTAATGTATATTTCTCAGAATTATTCATACGCTATCTTGAGACCTTTGCAGGCGCAAATATTGGCACATGGTGGTGAAGTACGCTGGTTTTTAGCGGGTAGCGAAGTAAACCCTGATTTTTTAACCACAGACGAGCCACGTTTACATACCATAAAAGATGTAAAAAGCTGGGCTCCAAACATTACATTTATACCGGGTAATATAGTACCTAGCTTTATTCCAGGTAAAAAAGTAGCTGTATTTCATGGTTTTAATTCTGAAAAGCGCAGCTCTGAAGGTAATCGTGGTCATTTTACTATTCGTGGTTGTTACGATTTATATTGTACGCAAGGCCCAAATACAACAACCCGATTTAAAGAGCTAGCTAAGCAGCATGGTTTCTTTAAAGTAGTTGAAACCGGTTGGCCAACACTCGATCCACTTTTTAGTAATACTTCAAATAATCCTTATGTAAGCGACGACCCTCGCCCTACTTTACTTATATGCTCTACTTTCTCACGAAAGCTATCACTTGCTCCTAAATTATATGAGCAAATAAAACATTTTAGTGAACAAGGTAAGTGGCGTATTTTGATGCAGTTTCATCCTAAAATGCCTGCCGAATGGGTTAATAAATATAAAGCGCTGAGTAACGAAAATCTAACATTTATTGAAACCGATAACGTTTTGCCGTTACTGAAAGCTGCTGATGTTATGCTGTGCGATACATCGTCAGTTCTTTTAATGTTTTTACTACTACGTAAACCGGTAGTCACGTTTTGTAATCAAAAACCACTTCCTCATTTACTTGATATTACCGACGCAGATGAAGTAGAAGCAGCTATTGAACACGCGCTTACTAAACCTAGTGATTTAATGCAAAATATTGAAAGCTATTGCCAGGAACTTCATCCGTATACTGATGGCCAATCTAGCCAACGCGTATTAAATGCAGCTAATGAATTTTTACAAAGTAACGAAAAACTAAAACCCAAGCCATTAAATATAATAAGACAGCTAAAAATGCGTAAAGATCTAAACTACTGGGGTTGGTAATCGGATAATGATAAACCTGAAAAACGTAACTTTTAAGTGGCATAAAAGCGATAGCTCACCCGCGCTCAACATAAAAGAGTTAGTTATAGAAAAAGGTGAGCATATTTTTTTACACGGTCCTAGTGGCTCAGGTAAATCGACCTTATTAGCGATTCTTGCTGGCATTAATACAGCCACCAGCGGTGAGGTATCAATTTTAAACCAAAACCTAACTAAATTAAGCAATACCACCCGTGATGTTTTTAGAGCGGATCACATTGGTTACATTTTTCAAAACTTTAACCTGCTTCCTTATTTAACTCCTATTGAAAATATAACGCTTGGGTGTGAGTTTTCAAAAAACCGAAAACAAAAAATATTAAAGCAATCATCAAATAAAAACTCTGCCTTACAAAAAGAAGCGATACGGTTATTAAATGCTTTAGGCCTTACTGCCCAGTATCACCATAAAGATGTAGCGACACTGAGTATTGGACAGCAACAGCGCGTTGCTGCCGCTCGCGCATTTATAGGCAGCCCTGAACTAATAATTGCCGATGAGCCCACATCAGCACTCGATACAAATAACCGTGAGAGCTTTATAAACCTACTGTTTGAGCAAGCAAAGCTATCTGATAGTACGCTGGTATTTGTGAGCCACGATGAAACACTAAAGCCTTTATTTAACCGCTCCATTGATCTTATAAATTTGCAGGAGCAGGTATGATTCTCGCTAAACTTGCTTACAAAAGCTTATTAAATCGCCGCGCAAGTGTACTGCTTACATTATTTACTATCGCAATTAGTGTAATGCTACTTTTGAGTATTGAACGCGTACGAATTGATGCTAAAAGTAGTTTTAGTAATACTATTTCGGGCACTGATTTAATTGTTGGTGCGCGTACCGGCGATATACAGTTGCTGCTTTCGTCAGTATTTAGAATTGGCCATACTAATAACGGCGTAAGTTGGAAAAGTTATCAATACATAACAAGTCAGCGAGGCGTAAAATGGAGCATACCTATAAGCCTAGGCGACAGCCATAGAGGCCAAGCGGTACTAGGCACAACACTTGATTACTTTAGCCATTATCGCTTTGCAAAAAAACAAAACCTAACCTTTAATAAAGGCCACCCTTTTGCCGCAATTAACGAAGTAGTGCTAGGTAGCGAAGTTGCAAATAAACTAGGTTATAAACTTAACGACTCTATTGTTATATCGCACGGCATGGGGAACACCAGTTTTCATCATCATGACGATAACCCATTTAAAGTCGTCGGCATTTTAAACCCAACAGGCACGCCAGTTGATAAAACGCTGCACATTCCTTTGGCTGCAATCGATTTAAT
>NZ_JACJED010000027.1:0-54226 GCF_014163885.1 Pseudoalteromonas sp. SR43-2
CCAAATTTGCTTGGTGACAATAGCGTTTTGGACCCACCTGACTCCATGCCGAACTCAGTAGTGAAACGAAACAGCGCCGATGATAGTGTAGCATTTGCTATGTGAAAGTAGGACATTACCAGGCTCCAAATTGTAGAGAGCCCGACTAGAAATAGTCGGGCTTTTTTACGTCTGCAGAAAAGTGAAATGCGCGCAATTAACACATCCACAGCAACACCCATCACGTAGATCGGGTGAGCTTAGCGACTTCTGACGTTAATTTAATTTTTTTATTTTTTATAAAAGCTAACTACTTTCATTTCCTTAGATAACAAATTTAATTTTGCTTTGTTACTGTCTTTGATTTAGGATCGAATCAGTTTAAAACCAAGAACTAACAGCCTGTGTATAGATTATTAATTAGCGCCATATCCATTTTATTTTGTTTTTCTGTGTCGGCAGTTGAAGTAACTGATCTATATCAAGATATTTTAAAAGTGGATGACAAAACACGAGATACTCGATTAGCTGCGAGCCGTAAAGCTTTGCTTAATGTTTTAGTGAAAGTAAGCGGTGATGAAACTGCAGATCAAAATAAATTAGCACAGCAACGTACTAAAGATATTTCTGATTATATGCTTAAGTTTGAATATGACGAGAGAGCAAATGGACAATTGAAACTCGTTGTTAAATTTGAAGCTCGAAAGATCAACGCGCTAATCAAAGAATTAAACTTACCTTTATGGGGAGTGCAGCGCCCATTAGTTGCAATATGGTTAGGTATTGAAGACAACTGGCGCAGAGAATTAGTAACACAAGAAAGTTACCCGCAGCTAGAGCAGTTAATTTATGACAAGGCAGGACGCCGGGGGCTACCCGTTGTAGTGCCATTACTTGATTTACAAGATAGACGTTTAGTAGGTATCCCTGAAGTATGGGGTAACTTTTCAGAACCAGTAGAAGAGGCTTCTAAACGCTACAGTGCTGAGCGAAGTATTACGGCAAGAATGTATAAAGAAGCGGATAGCGAAAATTGGATTTTAGATTGGCGTTTTACAAATGATGATTTATTTGATTCAAATAGATTAACGGGTGATAAGCAGCAAATAGTTAGCCAGATGATTGACACCTTAGCACGAGGTCTTGCAAGCGAGTACGCTATTGATCCAAATGCTTATTATGAACAAGCAACTGCTACGCTCACGCTAAAGGGTACACAAAATTTTGTTGATATAGAATTAGCGAAACGAAGATTATTGAGCCTAAGTGTTGTTACACAAGTCAAAATTGTTCGTAAAACACCGGAATTTGTAGAATTTAAACTAAATCATACTGGTAACTTGAGTGATCTTAAAAAAGGGTTAGGGCTAGACTCTTCATTTAAAGATTATGAGGATCCACGCGCATTTTATCATGTTGTTGATAAAAATAGCTTAGAGTATCAATGGGTAACACCATAATGCTAATGTCTGAGCCGATGCAAATGGCACTACCGGTTACTTTACCGGATGACGAAACATTTGCATCGTATTTTGGGGGAGAAGACTCTTTGGAGGTTAATCACCTAAAAGATAGCTTTTCCAAATTAGCAAAAACGTTTCAGTATACATACCTATGTGGTTTAGGTGATTCGGGTAAGTCTCATCTTTTATATGCAACCTGCATAAAAGCACAAGAGCGTGGCTTATCTAATATGCTACTGTCTATGCGCGAAGTAATTGACTTTGGACCTATGGTATTAGACGGTTTAGAGGCGCTTGATGTTCTATGTATTGATGATGTGCATTTAGTTGCAGGGAATGATGCGTGGGAAAAAGCACTATTTAACTTTTTTAACCGGTTTAACGAACCCGGTAAAATGTTAGTAGTAACTGCTGATTTACTTCCTAGCATGCTCAATATATCTCTGCCTGATTTAGAGTCTCGTTTAACGTGGGGAACAACCTTTCAAATTCGTTCTATGAGTGATGACGATAAAGCACAAGCACTTGTTAAGCGCGCTCACATGCGTGGCCTTGAATTAAGTGATGAGTGTGCACGCTTTTTATTAACCCGTTTAAGCCGTGATATGCGAGCTTTATTAGATGTACTCGACAAATTAGATCATGCATCTATGGCTGCACAGCGAAAATTAACTATTCCTTTTATAAAATCAACGTTAAAGCTGTAGTAGGTCTAGAATCTAGACCCTGCTTTCAGTTATCATAAGCTATTATCAGAGCGTGTTTACCTTTCCTGATTGGAATTTGTTTAATTTAAGTGGGCTTTAATCGCGTCGTGAGGACATTAGCATAGTTTTTATATGCAAAACCCGAACAACAAAGAGAGTAGCCTTCAAGATAAACACTTCGAACAACACGTGTTTGGTCTTTATTTAGGGTTATTGCATGACTTATGTAGGAAACTACAGCCCAATGCCTAACCTTATTTATTTGCCAATCACACAGTTGAAAGCAATCTTGAAAGGCCAACACGCTCTTAAGCAATCACCTTCTGTGAAAGATCAGGTATCGAATGAACTTAGAAAACATATTAGCGCAAGCACTTGAGGCGGTAGCCAGTGCCAGTGAAATAGCGCAGTTAGAAGATATCAGGGTTAATTACCTTGGTAAAAAAGGCGAAATCACTAGCTTACTTAAAACGTTAGGTAAAATAGCACCTGAAGAACGTAAAGAAGCAGGCCAAGTTATAAACCAAGCCAAACAGGATGTACAAGCTGCTATTAACGAAAAGCGTGAATTGCTTGCAAGTAAAGCACTTGAAGAAAAGCTAGCTGCTGAAACTATAGATGTAACTCTACCAGGGCGTGTTATGCCTACCGGCGGTTTACACCCTGTTACGCGTACTATTGAGCGTATAGAAAGCTTTTTTGGTGAGTTAGGTTTTGAAGTTAAATCTGGTCCAGAAATCGAAGACGATTTTCATAACTTTGATGCGCTAAATATCCCTGAGCACCATCCAGCACGTGCTGATCATGATACCTTTTATTTCAATCCTAAATTAGTACTACGCACACAAACTAGTGGCGTGCAAATTCGTACTATGGAAACTGAGCAGCCACCACTGCGGATTATTTCACCTGGACGTGTATACCGTAACGATTACGACCAAACACATACACCAATGTTCCACCAGGTTGAAGGTTTAATGGTTGATACCGATGTTAGCTTTACTGAGTTAAAAGGTATTTTGCATGATTTTTTACGTAACTTCTTTGAAGAAGATATGGAAATTCGTTTCCGTCCTTCATTCTTCCCGTTTACAGAACCTTCGGCTGAAGTAGATGTTATGGGTAAAGACGGTAAGTGGTTAGAAGTACTAGGCTGCGGCATGGTACATCCAAATGTACTTAAGTCTGTGGGCATTGACCCAGAAAAATACACCGGCTTTGCCTTTGGCATGGGTGTAGAGCGTTTAACTATGTTGCGCTATGGCGTAAACGATTTGCGTGCATTTTTCGAAAATGACTTAAAATTCCTGAACCAGTTCCGTTAAGAGTGAAACAATAAAATGAAATTTAGTGAAAAGTGGTTAAGAGAGTGGGTTAATCCTGCTATTGATACGCAAGCTCTTTCGGAACAGCTTTCAATGGCTGGTCTAGAAGTTGATGGTGTTGAGCCTGCTGCTGCCAAATTTAATGGCGTAGTTGTTGGTGAAGTTGTTGAATGTGGTCAACACCCTGATGCAGATAAACTTCGTGTTACCAAAATTAACGTAGGTGGCGATGAGCTACTTGATATCGTGTGTGGTGCACCAAATTGTCGTTTAGGTATTAAAGTTGCTGTTGCAACTGTGGGCGCTGTACTTCCTGGTGACTTTAAAATTAAAAAAGCCAAACTACGCGGCCAACCTTCAAACGGAATGCTATGTGCTTTTGTTGAGCTAGGTATTAGCGAAGAAGGCGACGGCATTATGGAATTGCCAAGCGATGCACCAGTAGGCACTGATTTACGTGACTACCTAGGTCTTGATGACAATATTATAGATGTTGACTTAACACCAAATCGTGGTGATTGTTTAGGTATTAAAGGCCTTGCTCGTGAAGTAGGTGTTTTAAATAGCATTGACGTAAATGTATTAGATATCCCAGCGGTTACGCCAACAATTGATGACAAAGTATCAATTGAGCTAGTTAACGAAGATGCATGTCCTCGTTACCTTGGCCGTGTGATAAAAGGCATTAACCTTGATGCTGAAACACCACTTTGGATGGTTGAAAAATTACGTCGCAGTGGCGTACGTTCAATCGACCCAGTAGTTGATGTTACTAACTATGTATTACTTGAACTTGGTCACCCAATGCACGCGTTTGATTTAAATGCGATTGAAGGTGGTATTAAGGTTCGTAGTGCAAACGCAGGTGAAGAACTTGTTTTATTAGACGGTAATACCGCTAAATTAAACGACACAACACTTGTGATAGCCGATCATAATAAAGCACTTGCAATTGCAGGTATTTTTGGTGGTGAGCAATCAGGTGTTACAGATAAAACATCTGATATATTACTTGAAAGCGCATTTTTTAATCCTGTAGCAATTGCAGGACAAGCACGTAGCTACGGTTTACACACTGATGCTTCACACCGTTATGAACGCGGTGTTGATTTTGCTCTACAACACGATGCAATGGAACGTGCAACAGCACTTCTTCTTGAAATTGTGGGTGGTCAAGCAGGTCCAGTAGTTGAAGCTGTTGCGGCTGATAAACTACCAAAAGTGACTGAAGTACGTCTTCGTCGTGCACGTTTAGACCGTGTTATTGGGCATCATATTGAAGATGCTAAAGTAACAGATATTCTTACGCGTTTAGGTCTCGATGTTAAAGTAGAAAATGAAAGCTGGAGTGCGGACGTACCAAGCTACCGTTTTGATATTCGCATCGAAGAAGATTTAATTGAAGAAGTAGCACGTGTTTACGGTTACAACAGCATTCCAAATGTTGCACCAACTGCAAAACTTAAAATGACGACACATAACGAAGCAACTATTGCGCTTAGCAAGTTCCGCAATACGTTAATGACTCGTGGTTACCAAGAAGCAATTACGTACAGCTTTGTAGACCCTAAAGCACAAGCTATTTTACACCCAGAGTGTAAAGCAATGGTATTACCGCATCCTATTTCAATTGAAATGTCAGCAATGCGTGTAAGTTTAATGCCGGGTTTATTAGCGTCTGTAGCGTATAACCAAAATCGCCAACAGCCTCGTATTCGTTTATTCGAACATGGTCTTAAATTTATAAGCGACGAAAGTGCAGAAAATGGTGTTTACCAAGTACCGGTTATTGGCGGTGTTATAACTGGCCTTGTAAATGGCGAGCATTGGGTTGAAGAAAAACGTAATGTTGATTTTTACGATTTAAAAGGTGATGTTGAAGCCTTACTTGCAATTACCAATGACATTACTCGCTTTGAAATTAAAGCCGAGCAGTCAGATGGACTTCACCCTGGTCAATCAGCAGTAATATATGTTGATGGTAAAAAGGTTGGTTTTTTTGGTGCTTTACATCCTCAAGCTCAAAAGTCGTTAGATATCAACAACGCAACTTTTGTTTTTGAAATTGAAATGTCAGCAATAGAAAAAAGAAATTTACCGCAAGCCGAAGGAGTGTCTAAATTCCCTTCAAATCGCCGCGACATCGCGATTTTAGTGGCAGACAGCGTTAAATCTGGCGACATTTTAAGCGTGATCGAAAAAGTTGGCGGAAATCAATTGGTTGACCTAAACTTATTCGATGTGTATAAGGGCAAAGGTATTGAGCCAAATTATAAGAGTTTGGCGATTGCTCTAACACTGCAAGCGGTTGATAGAACACTCGAAGAGAAAGATATCAATCTAGTAGTTGATAACGTGGTGGCCGAATTGGCCGAACAGTTTAATGCATCGTTGAGGGACTAGATATGGCGCTTACTAAAGCCGACATAGCTGAACACCTATTTGAAAAGCTCGGGATCAATAAAAAAGATGCCAAAGATTTAGTTGAAGCGTTTTTTGAAGAAATCCGCTCAGCGCTAGAAAAAGGCGAGCAGGTTAAGCTCTCTGGATTTGGTAACTTTGATCTTCGAGACAAAAAAGAAAGACCAGGCCGCAACCCGAAAACAGGCGAAGATATTCCTATTTCGGCACGTCGCGTGGTGACTTTTCGACCAGGTCAAAAGCTTAAAACCCGCGTAGAAGTGGGCACAAGCAAAGCAAAATAAAAAAAGGCAGCGTAAGCTGCCTTTTTATTTGCCTGAATAACCTAGTTATTAAATTATACCAACCTGCATAAATCTTTGATCAATTTAACGAATTAAATAGCACTATAACGTCGTTAAAATATTTTTATCTAGAACAACTAGATACAAAAATTTTTGCCTAGTTCTAGCGTAATTTTCTTAACGTTAAATAGACCCCATACATAAGCAGATTGGTATTAGGTTATTTTTGCGATTATAAATTAAAACTCTCGAGGAGATACAAAATCACCTGCCATTATTTGCTGAAATGTTTGCTCTGCAAGTACATCTAGGCTATCTAAGCTTTTACCATTTGCGACTAATTTCTGCTCAATTTCAAATACATCAATATTTTCAATCCCCGACATTTGCGCTACTTTAGAAAATATATATGCGTGCTTAAACTTATCATGTTTATAAAAAAGACTAATAAGTGATGTATACACTTCCGGATTCGGTATGTTGTCTTTTTTATTGAGCTCTAGAGTTTTATAAAGTAAATCAATGGTTTTTTCATCATCAAATTTAATATAGTACGATGCTAAAAAAAATTGCATTTCGGCACTTTGCGTTACACTTTTATCATTTTCTATAGCCAATAATTTAGTCAACGCACTTTGGTTGTTATTTCGTGACCATTGGTAGTAGAGCAAACCTGGGTGGTTTGTATTTTGGGTATCTTGATATAACCGAGTCATTTCTTTAATACTCGTTAATTGACCATCAATACGTGACGTTTTTTTAGCTTTTAACTTAATATGTTCAATTTTAGCGGCCAAAGTTATGCATTGGTTATAAGATTCAAAGTCCTTGAGTAATTGGTATTTATTTTCATCAGTAGGGTCTTTGTATTCTATGTAGCGTTTGATAATTACATCAGAACGCTCATCCTTGCAGTGACTGTCTTTGTTTAAGTCGCTACAAAAGCCAGGTGTTTCTTTGCACACTTGTGCGAGTGTTAACGGCTCTTCACACCCTGCCAATGTTAGCAAACCCAATAGTACACTTGCTTTTTTAAGCATTCCTTAACCCCAAATGAATATTTACTTTGTTATTCTAACGCAATCATTTAACGCCTAACAGTAGAGAATAACTTCAGTTTAAATTAGAATAGCCCTGCCTGAAGTGCATTACTCTCAAAATATAGTGCATTTTTAAAGGCTATCCGTTCAAAATGATAAACTTAGGTAAATAAAATGACCTCATCTCACGAGTTAGAATACACAAATAGTTGGCAAGAGCGCCAAGATTACGCAGAAAGCATGCAACCAATCATTGGTAAGCTTTACCGTAATCGTGGTATCGAAATCGCTGTATATGGCCGTCCTCTCGTAAATGCCAGTACTATCGATATTATCAAATCTCACAAAACCGTTGCTCAGTTTGAAGGCACTAAATTACGTTTGCGCGAAAGCTTCCCATTTTTAGAAGCTATCAGCAAAATGGAATTAAACTCAGCACGTATTGATATTGGTAAGCTTGCATATAGTTATTTGTTCACTGAAGCCGCAAAAGGTCGTTCAGTAGAAGAGTTTGTAAAAGATGAACTTGCAGAAATAACAGACTCACCAGCGAAAGAGCCACGCGATGTAGTATTGTATGGTTTTGGTCGTATCGGTCGTTTATTAGCGCGCTTATTAATTGAAAAATCAGGTCCATATTCAGATTTACGTTTGCGCGCTATTGTTGTGCGTGGTGGTAAAGATGGGGATCTTGAAAAGCGTGCAAGCTTACTGCGTCGTGATTCAATTCACGGTCCATTTAATGGCTCAATCACGATTGATAAAGAACGCAATGCAATTAAAGCTAACGGTAGCTACATTCAAGTTATTTACGCTAACTCTCCTAGCGAAATTGATTACACTCAATACGGTATCGACAATGCATTAATTGTTGATAACACAGGTATTTGGAAAGACGAAGCGGGCCTTGGCCAGCACCTAGAGTGTAAGGGCGCTGCAAAAGTATTATTAACAGCTCCTGCAAAAGGCAATATCAAAAACATCGTATATGGTGTTAATAACAAAGATATTTTACCTGAAGATAAAATTGTTTGTGCAGCAAGCTGTACAACCAATGCAATTACACCAACGCTTAAAGCATTAAACGATAAGTTTGGTATCAATAATGGCCATGTTGAAACTGTACACTCGTACACGAACGATCAAAACCTTATTGATAACTACCACAAAGCAGAGCGCCGTGGCCGTGCCGCAGCTCTTAATATGGTAATTACTGAAACAGGTGCTGCAAAAGCGGTTTCAAAAGCATTACCAGAGCTTGAAGGCAAGTTAACAGGTAACGCAATCCGCGTACCGACACCTAATGTGTCGCTAGCTATTTTAAATCTTAACTTAGCAACAAGCACATCAGTTGAAGAGCTAAACGCATTTTTACGCGATACAGCACTTCATTCAGACTTACGTGATCAAATTGATTACACAGCATCAACGGAAATTGTATCTACCGATTTAGTAGGTAGCCGTTACGCAGGTGTTGTTGATTCACAAGCAACAATTGTTGAAGATAACCGTATTGTTTTATATGTATGGTACGACAATGAGTTTGGTTACAGCTGCCAAGTAGTACGTTGTATGCGCGATATGGCCGAAGTGTCATTCCCAAGCTTACCTCGCTAATTTATTTGCAGTGACTTAAAAGCCAGCATGTTGCTGGCTTTTTTGGTCGTGTATTATTTTTAAAGCGTATGCCTTGTGATAGGCTTTAATTAAGAAAGTGCACATTCGTTTTACTATTTATAAAATAATGTCAGTTCTGTGAATTAATAAGCAGATAAACTTATTCAACCTAAAGGTTTTTTCATGAAAATCAGCAGCAATTTCGACAGTGGTAATATCAAAGTTATTGAAGCCACCGATCCTTTAAATATTCAATTAGAAATTAATAAAGATCACCAGTCTGAATTTTATCAGTGGTTTCACTTTCGTCTTGAAACAACACCTTACCAATTGCATAAGTTAAATATTAATGAGCTTGATAAATCAGCTTACCCAGATGGTTGGGAAGGGTATCAAGCCGTTGCATCATATGACCGCCAAACATGGTTTCGTGTACCATCAAGCTATGAAAATGGCACATTAAGCTTTGAAATTGAACCAGAGTGCGGCAGCGTATATTTTGCTTACTTTGCGCCATACAGTTACGACCGCCATTTAGATTTATTATCTTGGGCACAAAGCCAAGGCGCTTGCCAATTAATAACGCTTGGTGAAACACTCGATGGCCGCGATATGAGTGTGCTTAAAATTGGTGAGCCAAGTGAAGACAAGAAAACCATTTGGATCACAGCACGTCAACACCCAGGTGAAACAATGGCGCAGTGGTATGTTGAAGGTCTACTGCACAAACTTCTTGATGACGAAGACCCACATGCAGCTGCGCTTCTATCAAAAGCAGTATTTTACGTAGTGCCTAATATGAATCCAGACGGTAGCGCACGCGGACATCTTCGTACTAACGCTAAAGGTGTTAACTTAAACCGTGAATGGCAAACACCAAGCATGGAAAATAGCCCTGAGGTTTACTTAGTGCTTAATAAAATGCGCGAAGCTGGCTTAGATATGCACCTAGACATACACGGCGATGAAGCTATCCCATATAACTTTGTGGCAGGCAGTGAGGGTATTCCAAGTTATGATGAACGCTTAAAAGGCTTAGAAGATAGCTTTAAAGCTGCGCTTTTAACTATTACACCAGAGTTTCAAGATGAGCATGGCTATCCAAAAGATGAGCCAGGTCAAGCTAACCTAACGGTAGGTTCATCAGCTACGGCTGAAGAATTCAAAGCATTAACGTACACAATTGAAATGCCATTTAAAGACAACAACGATTTACCTGATCCAGATTACGGCTGGTCAGATCGTCGTTCGTATCAATTTGGTCAAGATACATTAGCGGCTATTGTTAATGTTGTTGATGATTTAAGATAAAACGTTTATCTAAAAGGGTATCAATAGTTTTGATACCCTTTTTGCTTTTAATAAAACCCTTTGTATAAAAAATAATAATCATATAGCAGCTTTATTCTTAAAACGTTTTCAACGCTTCTTCGCTGCGTATCATCACCGTATCGGTACAAATCAATCTACTTTCATTTAAATACTACAGATGTAATGCCTTTCGCCAAGTGTGTAATTATATATTTTGAAAATTAAGTGTTAACAAAGTTAGGTTACTTAAGTTAAGATTAATTAAATCATGAGTCGGGACGGGAGAGGTAAAACCTTATTTCGTAAAGCTTATGTAGCGTAGTAGCTAAAGCAGAGTCTCGTAATTAAAAATAATAAATATAACTATAGAGGATATCCATGGAAGCTTTTGTAAGTGCTGTTAATGATGTTGTTTGGAGTAATGCACTCATCTATTTATGCCTAGGCGCAGGCTTGTTTTATTCAGTATTAACTCGATTTGCTCAAGTTAGACATTTTAAAGAAATGTGTAAGTTATTATTTAGTCCTAACACGTCTGATAAAGGTATCTCATCTTTTCAAGCCCTTGCAGTCTCGTTATCTGGACGAGTAGGCGTTGGTAATATCGCTGGCGTTGCTGCTGCGATCGGCTTTGGTGGCCCAGGCGCAATTTTTTGGATGTGGGTTGTTGCATTTTTAGGTGCAAGCACTGCATACGCAGAGTCTACTTTAGGCCAAATTTATAAAACAGAAGAAGATGGGCAATACCGTGGTGGCCCAGCGTATTATTTTGACCGTTGTTTAGGGCAAAAGTGGCTAGCTGTTTTATTTGCTGTTTCGGCAATTATTGCATGTGGTGTTTTTCTACCTGGTGTACAAGCAAATGCAGTAGGTAATGCGTTTACCCAAGTGTTTGGCAGTGGCAACATGGTTACTACTAGCTTTGGTGACGTAGGTAGCTTTAAGTTAGTCGCTTTAGCAATCATCCTTATTGTTTTAGCGTTTATTATTTTTGGCGGTATAAAGCGTATTGCAAACTTTACGCAAGTAGTAGTGCCATTTATGGCGCTTGGTTACATAGTCCTGGCATTAATCGTAGTATTTTTAAATTTAGATAAAGTAGCTGATATATTCTATTTAATTATTAGTGATGCATTTACTGCGCAGGCAGGTTTTGGTGCTGCTATTGGTTGGGGCGTAAAGCGTGGTATATATTCTAATGAAGCTGGCCAAGGTAGTGGGCCTCATGCTGCAGCCGCTGCAGAGGTTGATCACCCAGCTCAACAGGGTTTAGTACAAGCTTTTTCGGTTTATGTTGATACCATTTTTGTGTGTACTGCAACAGCATTAATGATTTTAATAACGCAGCAATATAATGTTGTGGGTGATTTACCAGCAGGACAGTTTATTGTACAAAATGTCGATGCAGCGACTGAAGTAGGCTCAGCAGCCTTTACTCAAATGGCTTTATTTAGTGTATTTGGCAGCTTTGGACAAGCATTTGTCGGTATTGCATTATTCTTCTTTGCCTTTACCACAATACTTGCTTATTACTTCATTGCAGAGACAAATATTGCTTACTTAAATCGTTACTTTAAAGGCAATATCCCGCTTGTCCTTGTGAAATTTGTGATTATGTTCATGGTTGCATACGGTATGGTTAATAATTCAGGTTATATCTGGACTATTGGAGATATTGGCGTTGGCTTAATGGCTTGGATTAACATATTGGGTATTTTAGCTATTTTCTTTGTCGCTAAGCCTGCTTTGTTATGTTTGAGCGATTATGAGGATCAGAAGAAAAAAGGCGGAAAAATCACATTTGACCCAGTTAAATTAGGGATTAAAAACGCCTCGTTTTGGGAAAAGCGTCTAGAAAAACAGTCTAAAGACGCTGAGTAACTAAACTTAGTGGGCAACTTATAAAATTATAGCCCCTAAATCAGTTGTTGGTTTGAATTCAAAAAAGACAACGAGAAATAAAACAAGTACAATAAAGGCGCCGAAAGGCGCTTTTTTTATGCGTAGTATGGAGAGAAGTATGGCGATTATTCGTTGCCCAAAATGTGCAAAATCAATTTCAGATAAACATAAGCAATGTCCGCATTGCGAAAGCAACATTGCAGAGCTAAACGACGAGCAAGTTTTACAACTTCAGCGCGAACAGCGAATTAAAAAAAAGCAGATGTTTATAAATCACTCCTTTTTGGCGCTTATCTTATTTTTAGGTGGTTTTTTCTGCTTGTACTTTTTACAACCGCAAGAAGAAACACTTCAGTGGTATGCTTACACTGCCGCAATAGGCATAGGCTGTATTTGGTACCTTATAAATCGTATTATTTTAGTGACTCTAAAAAAGAAAAAATGACATGAACATCGACAATCTTGTACAAAATATTACTCCCGAATTATTTGAACGCTTACAATACGGTGCTTCTACTGGCAAGTGGCCAGACGGTACCGTTTTATCAGATGAACAAAAGCAACAAACAGTGCAGTTGGTTATGTTGTATCAAGCAAAGGTGGCTCAATCAAACGAGCAATTTACGATTGGTGCTAATGGTGAAATGATCCAAAAGACAAAAGCTCAACTACAAAAAGAATTCAAATCAGACAACGAAATAGCTAGGTTTAGTGAACATGATCTTTAAGCACCTTTTTACACCTAAGTGGAAACACCCAAAGCAACAAGTACGTCTTGATGCTATCGAAAAATTAGACATTGAACGTGATGCAACCATATTAAACACGTTAGCACTTGAAGATAGCTCCGCTGAAATTCGCCGTAAAGCACTGCAAAAGGTAAACAACTTGCCACTTTGGTGGAAAGCGTATAAACAAGATCAAGCATTAAAAGATATAGCAGAGCTGCAAATATCTAATGCTGTTTTAAATAGCGAAAGTACACTAACAGCGCAAATCAAAAGTGAATACATAGAGCGTTTTGCACCTGTTAAAACACTCGAAAAGTTAGCATTTGCAGAAAAAGAACTGCAAGTTCGCGTTAAATTATTAAAACGTTTAGCAAATCCAAAATTAGTAGAAAAAGCATTTAAAGAAGGTAGCGAAGAGCTACAAACTCAGTTAGTTGAACTTGTTATTACCCATCAATTAATTAAGCCATTAGTAAAACATGCAAAAGGTGATGCAAAAGCAGCACTTGAAACACATATTGAAAATGAGCGTTTAGCAATTGAAATGCCACTTCAGGTTGAAAGTGCAACACGTGTTATTTTAGCTAAGTTAAATGCTTTACGTGAAAAAACAGACTTTGGTGTTGTAAATTCACAAGCCGGCGAATTAATGGCCCAGTGGCAAGCACTTGAGCTTAAATGGTTAAGTGATGAGCGTGTAAAGCTTCTTGATGAAAAATACACTTCGATTACCACTAAGTTAGATGTACACATTGAACAGCTAAAAGCAGTACATGACAAAGAGCAGCAGCAATTAGCGCAACAACAGCGTCAATTATTAGCACTTGCAACACTTGAAGCTTTGGGTGAAGAAATTGAAAATGCCTTACAGCTTGGTCTTGAAACTCCAGAGCAAATTCAACAAGATTGGATTGATGCAAAAGTAGCGCAAGCTAAGCAAGCTATTAGCGAAACAGAACTTGCTAATAATGCACAATCAAAACTCGCTGTAAGCAAGTTAGAAAAACTATTTACTCAAGTTGCTAAATTACCCGAGCTAACAACGGCTATTAAAGAGTACAAACTCGCTTTTGCAGCATTATGCGAAATTAAGCCAGCAGAAGATTTAGCACAATACGATGCAACTCTAACTGAATTTAATAATGGCTTTAAAGCAGCGCGTAATCATTTGAATATTTTAGATGGCGCACTGCAAAGTACCTTTAAAACACAGTTAAATGGGCATAAAAAGCAATTTTTAGCACCAATGAATGAGCTAGTTAAGGCACTTGAAAAAAACCAAAGCCAAGCAAAGCGCAAAGCTCGTGATGTTAAGCGCCTAATTGAAGAAGGTCGTTTTAATGTTGCTTTTGGCGTGTTTAAAGGCTTTGAAGAGTTATTTAATACACTTACTGAGCAATATCAGCAGCCACTTGTGAACATAAAAGCAGACCTTGAAGCGCAACTTGCAGATGCGAAAGATTGGCAAAAATACGCTGCAGCACCAAAGCGTAAAGCTTTATTAGAAGAAGTAAGTGCATTAGTAAGCGAAGAGTGTACAGACCCACAACAACGCGCAGAGCAAGTAAAAGCGCTACGTAAACGTTGGAATGAGTTAGGTCGTTTAGATACAGATGAAGAAAAGCAACAAGGCGTGCAGTTTGATGAACAAATCGAGCTGTTATTTGCGCCTTGCCGTAGTTATTTCGCAGAGCAAGAAGTGCAACGTGAAGCATCAAAAGCACAACGTGAAAGTATTATTAACGACATGCATGCACTTCACTTACAGCCTACGGCTGAGGATGACTTTGATTGGAAGCAATATGAAAGCCAATACAATCGTTTAAATAAAGCGTGGCGCAGTGTGGGTAAAGTTGACCCTAAAACATACCGTACACTAAACGATCGTTATAAAAATGAACAACAACAAGTACTGGCTTTATTAAACGCATTTCATAAAAGTAATGCAGCACTTAAAAATGAACTAGTTGAAAAAGCGCAGCAATTATCACAAAGTGAAGATTTAGCCGCTGCATGCCAAGAGTTGAAGCAAATGCAGCAGCAATGGCAAACCATCGGCTTTGCTGGTTTAAAGGCTGAAAATGCGTTATGGCAGAAGTTTCGTCAGTATAACGATGAAACATTTACTAAGCGTAGTAGTGAGTTTGAGCAGCAAAAACTCGAGCAAAACGAGTCAGATAAACAAGCAATTGCAGAACTTGCTGAGCTTGAAGCAGCACTTAGTGATGTTAATCAAAGAGCACAGTTGCACGACCTAGAAACAAAAGTGAAAGGATACACGCAATTTAGAGCGTTAGCGCCAAGGGTTACTAAGTTACTAGCTGCTATTGACGATAAACTTGCATTGCTTACAAGTAAATCTGAGCAAGCTAATTTAGATGCATTAATTACTGCACTTGAGAATAATGAAGCGTTACCAAGTCAGTATCAAGCACCGCTTAAAACAGCATTAAATACCGAGCAGCTTATTACGCGCATGGAAATACTAGCGAACGTAAGTTCAACCGATAAGTCACTTAGAATGGCAGAGCAAGTAGCCATGCTAGATGACAAACATCGTGGCGAACATGCTGATTTAAACTATTATTTAAAACAGTTATTAGCGCTCAGTGACGGTTCAGTTGAACCTGACACACTAACGCGACTTAAAGCGACACTTGCAGCTTAATAAAACCAGCATAATATGTGCTGGTTACTATTTTACTAAGCCGCTTTAATAGCGGCTTTTTTATGTATCACTAATTCATAAACAAAAGGGTTCTCATGAGAATTTTAGTTATTATTGCAGCGTTATTTTTAACTGCCTGTAATACCACGCAAGGCATATCAGTATATTCATTTACTAACTCAGAGGTTGAATCTGTACTGGGCAAGCAATTACCAAAGTTAAGTGAAAAAGTAAGCTTAATGGGTTTACCCGTTCAGTTTGATGTAAACGACTTAAGTGTCAACATTGGACCTGATAACCGCGATGTTGTTGTTCTTGGTGCCGATTCGAGCGCTGAAATTAATGCATTCGCACTTAAATACCCTGTGCGTTTAAAGCTGCAAATTGAAGGTAGCCCATTTTACGACAGTGAGAAAAAAGCAGTGTTTTTACGTAATATTAAATTACTTGATTCGAGTGTAGATGCCGGTGGTTTTAAAGGTAATTTAGGTGCGCTTGATAGCCAAGCAATGGATGTTATTAATGCTTTTTTAGCGGTTAACCCAGTTTATACTCTAAACATGGATGACCCTAAAATGATGCTACTTAGTAAACTTCCACTTGATATGAAAGTGGTTGAAGGCGCAATTAAGCTAGTACCTCGTCTATAAGTAGATCTACCTACTTACAATATACGTATTGATTAGCCTGACTTTCAGGCTAATTAGGTTTTAATATTATGGCGGCTCCTCGTACTGTTCCCACTTCTCGGCTTTCCCGTTTTGCAAAATTAGGCTCACTTGCCACAGGTGTTGCTACCAACATGTTAGTTGATGGTGCTAAGAGCGCGCTAACAGGTAAAGGTTGGGATAATAAAAGCTTACTACTACAACCTAAAAACATTGAAAAACTAGCCACACAGCTATCACATTTACGTGGTGCAGCAATGAAACTCGGGCAATTGCTCTCAATGGATGCCGGTGATCTACTTAGTCCTGAATTAGCTCAGTTACTTGCTTTACTTCGCTCAGACGCGAACCCAATGCCTCATAAGCAGCTTGTTGAAGTGTTAAAAGAGCAATGGGGGGATGAGTGGCTAGCGCGTTTTTCTCACATTGAGCTAAGACCTTTTGCAGCGGCTTCTATAGGGCAAGTTCATTTGGCTTATAAAGAAAATGGTGAGCAGCTTGCTGTTAAAATTCAATACCCTGGTATTGCAAAAAGTGTAGTAAGTGATGTCGATAACGTTATTTCGTTATTAACGATTTCTCGTTTATTGCCAAAAGATCTTAATATTAAACCACTTATTAATGAGGCTAAGGCACAGTTATTAGCTGAGGCTGATTATAAACGTGAGGCTCAGTACTTAATACGTTATAAAAATGCATTAGCAACTAATCCCCACTTTAAAGTACCAAACGTATATCCAGAGCACAGCACACAACAAGTACTTACTATGGAATATATAAAAGCAGAGCCCATTGAGAGCATTACAAAGCTACCTGATAGTCAAAAAAGCTTTGTTGCAGAGCAACTGATTGATTTGTTTTTTAAAGAAATGTTTGAATTTAAATTGATTCAAACCGACCCTAACTTTGCCAACTTTCATTATCAACTTGATACACAAAAAATTGTTTTATTTGATTTTGGTGCAACGCGAGAAATATCAACCGAGCTTAGCTTAGCGTACTTAGCCTTATTTGAAGCGGGTAGTGAAAACAACCGAGAAGGTGTACTTAAAGCGGCTTCACACATTGGTTATTTTAAAAATGACTTAGTTGATGAGTATAAAAACAACGTCATTGATTTATTTTTAATGGCGTGCGAGCCACTGAGAGCAGAAGGGGAATTTGATTTTAAAAATAGTGAACTCGCGCTCAAAATTAAAAATGCAGGGCTTGCCCTTAGTGCGCAATCTCAGCAATGGCATACACCGCCCGTTGATGCGTTATTTATTCACCGAAAACTTGCAGGACTTTATTTAATAGCCGCAAGGCTAGGTGCAAAAATAGATGTAAAAACGTTATTTAAGCACTATTTATAGCTTTTTAACTTACGCGTAAGTGCACTTTAAGTAATGAGTGCACTTAGTGTATAAAATTGCCATAATGCTCGCGATATTTCGCGAGGTGTATTTATGATAAAACAATTTTTAAACGATCCTAAATTATTGCTAAACGCAGTAGGTGAGGGCATATACGGTTTTGACCTATCGGGTAATGCGGTGTTTGTTAATCCTGCCGCTGAGCGCATGACAGGTTGGTGCGCTGAGGAACTATTAGGTAAAAAAATACACCAATATCATCACCATACTCATGCTGATGGCACACCTTATCCCGCAGATGAATGCCAAATTTACTGCACCATGTTTGACGGAAAGCGTCGTGAAGTTAAAAATGAAGTTTTTTGGCGTAAAGACGGTAGCTCATTTGCAGTTCAATACACTTCAACACCGGTTTATCAAAATGATAAGTTAATTGGTGCTGTAGCGGTATTTCGCGATATATCACTGCAACAGCAAACACAAAATGCACTGCAAGAGGCACTTACTCAAGTAAAGCACTTAAGTGAGCAGCTAAAAGATGAAAACAACTACTTAATTGCAGAGCTCAACGAAGACTGGCAAGACTCAGGGCTAGTTGGACAAAGCCATATATTTCAAACCATGTTAGATCAAATAAAGCTGGTAAGTGAAACCGACAGCACAGTGCTTATACTTGGCGAAAATGGCACGGGTAAAGAGTTGGTAGCCCGTAACTTGTATAGGCTAAGCAAACGTAGCGAACAAGCCTTTATAAAAGTAAATTGCGCTGCATTTACACCGAGCTTGCTAGAGTCGGAATTGTTTGGTCATGAAAAGGGTGCGTTTACAGGTGCCAATGAGCGTCGTAAAGGGCGCTTTGAACTTGCTGATAAAGGCACCTTGTTTTTAGATGAGATAGCAGAGCTTCCACTTGAGGCGCAAAGTAAATTACTGAGAGTCCTGCAAGAACAAGAGTTTGAACGCGTGGGTGGCAGCAACACGCTAAAAGTAAACATTAGAGTAATTGCAGCGACTAATCGCGACCTGTGGGAAATGGTACAAAAAGGCACGTTTAGAATTGATTTGTATTATCGGCTCAATGTATTTCCTATAAAAGTACCCGCCCTTAAAGATCGAAAAGAAGATATTCCTTATTTATGCGCTAATTTGATTGCGCAGCTAAATAAACGGCTCGGGAAAAACTTAAAAGGGCTAAGTAAAAAAGCAATTACGCAGCTGCAGGCTTACGGTTGGCCAGGCAATATTAGAGAGCTGCAAAATGTACTTGAACGCGAAGCTATTTTATCTAATCAAGCGGTACTTCAGCTAAGTCAGCCTTTGCAAGCGGGTGGTGAAGTTGTTATTTATCCTTCACTTACGCTCGATGAAGCGCAAAAGCAGCATATAACCTCTGTTCTCGCGTTATCGCACTGGCAAATATCAGGTGATAAAGGAGCGGCAGTTAAATTGGGCTTACCTGAGAGTACACTACGCTCAAAAATGCGAAAGTTAGGAATCGCTAAAAATTCGTGATATATCGCGAAGTACGCTTTATATCGCGTGGTTGATTTTTATTATTTAAAATAATTTCTTTAATATCAATGAAGTAATTAAGGTTTCAGCTTGGTCTGAAAGTTGCAAATGCTTGCGTAACACCCGTCATTATGAAGCAAGTACTATGAAGTTTGATATTAAAGAAGAAGACATGATTATTAAGCCCTATAACACAGAAGGGCCAATTTATATCCGCGAGCAAAAAGGATTTTTTCAGCGCATACGCCGTAATTTAGGTTGGCTGCTAATGCTAACTTTTATTGCAATACCGTGGATCCAATATAACGGTCAACAAGCTGTGCTGCTTGATGTGGCAACGCAAACCTTTACTATTTTTGGTTTAACACTCCTTCCTCAAGATTTTATGATTTTAGCCCTGCTATTCATGGTGGGGGCTTTTGCGTTATTTTTTGTAACCAACTGGCTTGGTCGGGTTTGGTGTGGTTATACCTGCCCGCAAACAATATGGATGCTCATGTTTTCGTGGGTAGAGCAACGCATAGAAGGCACTCGAAATCAGCGAATTAAATTAGATAAATCTCAGTGGACGCTAAGTACTTGGCGCAAAAAAATAACTAAGCACAGTGCGTGGATTATTATTTCAGTTTTAACCGCCACCTCGTTTATGGCGTATTTTATTCCAGCAAAAAGTTTGTATATGGAAATGCTTACATTTGAATGGTCAGGTATTACGAGCTTTTGGGTGTTTTTATTCGCTTTTTGCACTTACGGTAATGCAGGGTTTTTACGCGAAAAAATGTGCACGATTGCTTGCCCGTATTCTCGTTTTCAGGCTGTTATGTTTGATAAAGATACGTTGCTTGTAACCTATGATAGCACGCGCGGTGAAAGCCGAGGGCCACGTAAACGCAAAGCTGATCCAAAAGAGCTTAACTTAGGTGACTGTGTAGACTGTAACTTGTGTGTAGAGGTATGCCCTGCAGGAATAGACATTCGAAATGGCTTACAATATGAATGTATAAACTGTGGCTTATGTATTGATGCTTGCGACGATACCATGGAGAAATTTGGTTATCAAAAAGGCTTAATTAAATACGCCAGTGAAAAACAAATGGAAGGCAAAAAAACCAATCCATTTAGATTAAAACTAATAGGTTACGGCGCATTAACGGCTTTGTTAATAATTTCTATGTTTGCATGGATGCTGCAACGCACACCAATAGAAGCCTCAGTACTACGCGATAGGAACGCGCTTTATAGAGTGAACTACGAGGGCCTGGTAGAAAACCCTTATACACTTACTATTATTAATAAAACGCAGCAAGCACTGCATTACAGTGTTGCCATAGAGGGCTTGCCAGAAGCAACACTCTCAAGTCCAAGTTCTACACTTATACAGCCAGGTGCAATGAAAAGAGTCCCCGTTACTGTAACAGCCGATGGTTACAATATTGCGCACAAAGTGAGTAAGTTACAATTTGTAGTAACAGCGCAAGAAGATGCCAGCATTACTATAACCAAAGACAGCCAATTTTATAAAAATTAGTCCAGTAATAAGCTCTATATAAACAACGGCTTGAGCTTTACCTAGCTCAAGTCATTGTTTAATTCATTTAAAATAAAACGCTTTGCCGATTCTAGATTATCAAAAAGACAATCTTTGAAAGAAACGTCTCTTTTGGCGTTTTGCATTATTCGTTGCATTTGGCTTATAGCAATAGGTGATGTAAGCACAAACGCGCTAATTAAACAGTTATTCTGCTGCATGCTGTGGCTTATGGCTACCATTTCTTGCTCGGCCTGTGGGGTTGCTGCTACAACGTTTGATGAGTCACTTATATAACCCCATTTCTCGCCTTTAAATGATTGAATGGTTTCAAAAATCGCTGTTTTAAAATTACTTAAAAGCTCAAGTTCTAGGTTTCCGCTAAATTGTGCAATAACTATATTATTTTCAAGCGATAAATTAACGTGTCCGTTTTTATTTTTGTATTCCATTAATACCTCCTAAATTAGCTTTTTATCTAAATTTAGTTTAGCAGCCAAGAGGGTACAAGCGGCTGCAAACTTATTAAAGTGCTTTAATATAGTTAAGGGCGCTTTTAATAACCGCTACTTGCGCCAAAATACATTCTTCATCTGTGGCTGTTGGACTATCAGGGTATACCTCTGTTGTGGTTACATAGGGTGCATCTGTAAAGCCCATACACAAACCTAAATCGCGTGCTGCGTAATTAATAACGCCAAATTGCTCTTGAGGGACGCCTATTAACTGGTTATTTTCATCACTCGGTGCAATGTGCGTGACCTTTGCTACATCTTCGATAATTACTTTTTGAAATTCAGGCTCAGGCTTATTGGTATCGGCCACTAAATAAAACCCATCAGGTATGTTCCAATTAGTGTTCGTTGTGCCTTCACGGGCAGCAAGTGCGGGTCTAAATTCACTGTTATCGCTGTCGGTTGTTTCGTGTAAATCAATATGAGCAACTAAGTCTACATTGAGTGATTTTACAAACGCCATAATAGCTGCTGACTCTTGTGCTGGGCTGCCTTCGTAAAATGAGCGGTTAGGATCAATAGCATCAGGGTTCCAGCGGTTTATAGTTTCATATCCCCAAGGGCTAATGCAGGGCGCAACAACAATATTAAACTGTTCAGAGTGTTGCATAGCAGATGTTTTAGCAAATCTAAGTGCGCCATGTACGCCACTGGTTTCGTAGCCATGTACACCACCGGTGATTAAAACAGTTGGTTTATTGGCATTAAAGTTAGGCGTTTTTAATATATATAATGGGTAAGTACCAGCGGCGTAATTAAGCTCGCCGTATTGCTCTATATCTAAGGTGCTTTTAAGGTCATTAATTAGCGTTACGACTTCGTTTTGGTAACTGCGTTTAATGTTTTGGCGTGCTAACCACTGGGCTTTATCGTTGTTATTCCATTTTTTTCCTGGTGTACCAATAGGGTATGTGCTGTTAGTCATAATAAACCTTTATATCAACTGTTATTTGTTCTCCTATAAATAAGGAGGGCAATTACAATTGGTAAAATTACTTAATAAAGGCGTAGCTTAACGCTGAGTAAATTAGCGTGCAAATTAAAACGTTAAAGTCATATTTTTAATAGCGCGTGATTGCTGGGCTTTAATATAACTTTGGTTTGCGAACTCACCCGAAATACTACCTAGTCGTTCACGCTTTACACTAACTGTTAAACTACACGTTTTACTTTGATCTACTTGCGAGCTGCTAAACATATCTAAGCTTTGCAAATCTATTTCAAGGCGCGAAGTACTAAGCGCAAAAAGCATTGATTGTAAAAGTGTTTCATTATTATTGTTAGTGCAGCTACTGCTAAGTTCTACTTGACTAGTACTATTGGGATCAGTGCCATCTAACTGAACTGTAAGGGGACTATTAATACTAAAAGTTTGGTTGTTACTCGGGGTTAAAATAATAAAATTTAAAGGTAGTTCCACACCTGAATTCGCATTTATGCCATCGTCTCGTTTAAATTTTATATCAAACTGTTGGTTATCATCAGTAGCATTTATATACGCTTGGTAATCAACGTCTAAAAAGTCGGTATCTTTTGTAAGTTCAATAGCAGTGTTATTAACAACAGCTTGTAATGAGTCGCTATCGCTTAAAACAATGTTTGAGCCATTAGCATCTCCCGCATTTAGTTCTGCGTTAACACGCGTGCGGTTACCGTCAGAAACCAGCTCAAAGCCTGCCCAAATTCCTTTTGTTTTTACTAAATTAGACTCTGTTTCTGATGTACAGGCGCATAATGATAAAATTAAAGCAGTTGTGGTAATGCACTTTTTAAGCATGTTAGCTCCTTTTAACCACTGAATTAGCTATAAATAATTGTTTAATTGCGGATATACCTAGTAAATATATTAAGTGTATTTGTGCATTGTTACACAACACGCTATCTGTAAATGTTTAAAATTGTTAATGGTTGTAAGTAAAATGATAATATTAAGTTTTAAAAGTCAGCCTGCTAAGAGGTTGCTCGATAAATAACTACTATTTAGCGTTAAATGTAATATAAAAGAGTATGTTACAATCAAGTCAAAGCATATCTTCATATTGAGTATTATGGCGCAGTATATTGCTACTCCAAGTTGGCTAGGCCGTTTTTTTACCCGTATTAAACACGTAACTATTGAGCAAGAGCACCTTGTTGTGAATTTTAGAAGTGCTCCCGCACGGACATTTTTAATTAAAGACTTTTATAATTACTCAATACTTAAAAATCGTTTATTTAGCGCCAAAATTAATTTGTGCGATAGTAGCAATACATCAATTAGCTTTTTAAACAAAGCACAAGCAAAGTCTTTAAATACCGCCCTTAACACGCAATTTTCAGCCATGCTGGAGCAAAAAGTAAATAACGCCAAGGTTTTGCTAAAGCGTTATGCTTTAGATGAGTTTTTACGTGATAGTTCCATGAAAATACTTAATAACGAAGTATTTTTACTTGCTAAACAATACGCTCAAAGTACAAATACATGGCAACAACACTTATCGCCAAGCAGTATTAAATTTTTAAATATACTGAGCTCCACACCCAATACTCACGATGCAATCGCACAGCTGCGCCATAAATATGAAAAAAAACAGCTAACTCTTAAAAATGACTTTTTTAATCAAGTAGAGTCAAATCCATTAACAACAGAGCAGCGCTTAGCGGTTATACGCGATAACGATAAAAACCTAGTATTAGCGGCAGCAGGCACAGGTAAAACATCTGTGATGGTCGCAAAATCGTTAGATCTAATAGCGTGTGATATTGCCAAGCCTGAGCAAATTTTGGTGCTGGCCTATAATAAAACAGCAGCAAATGAGCTTAAAGAGCGCTTTATTAAACGCGCCACGTATGCAAAATTGCATACCAAAGCACCCACTATTTTAACGTTTCATGCGCTTGGGCTTAAATTATTACAAAGTGCTAAAAAGCCAATCGAATTGTCAAAATTTGCAACCGACCCAGTTCAATTAAATAGTTGGTTAACTGGGTGGGTAAGTAAAAAAATACAAACCGAGCCACAGTTTTTAAAAGCATTTGTAGATTTACTCCATGAGCCGATTGATATATTTAGCTTTAAAGATAATGCACAGTACGAGCGGTACGTACGCGATAACGAATACCGTAGCCTTGCGGGTCATAAAGTAAAAAGTTATCAGGAAGTGCTTATTTCAAACTGGCTACATTTGAATTGCGTGGCGCACAGTTATGAGGTGAATTATCACTTTAATCAAGGCACAGAGCTAAGTGGGCAATACCAACCAGACTTTTATATACCCCAATACGATATTTACTTAGAGCACTTTGGCATTGATAAGCACGGGAATACTCGTGCCGATATAGATAAAAAACACTATAACGAGCAAATTGCATTTAAGCGTAAGTTACATAAAAAAAATGGCACCACTTTACTCGAGACCTTTCATTACAACTGGGTAGAAGGAAAGCTAGAGCAAACTCTCGCAAAGCAATTAAAGCAGCATAATGTTGAATTAACACCTTTAAGTAGCGACGAAATATTTCATACTTTAAATAACTCAGGACAGTTGCAGCAAGGCATTGATAAGTACATAAAATGCTTACAAGCTATTCGAGTGGAGCAACTAAGTAATAAGCAAATAGCGCAGCGCATCAAGCAAAGTGGTATTAAAAACTATCAACAATATGCAAACTTGTTAGTGCAAATTCATGACGCTTATATAAATGAACTAAGCACGCAAAATGCCATTGATTTTGACGACATGATTATTCAAGCAACAAAGGCGATAGTAAGCGGAGATTTTAATATTCCATGGAGCCACATTTTAGTTGATGAGTTTCAAGATATATCAAGTGCGCGTATGGGCTTTTTAAATGCGATATTAAAATATGGTAACGGAATACGCTTTACTGCGGTAGGTGATGACTGGCAAGCAATTTATCGGTTCTCGGGTGGTAATTTAGCGCTTACTACACGCTTTAATGAATTAGTGGGCAGCCACTCACTTACTATGTTGCAAAAAACATTTAGATATAACAATAGTATTAGTGATGTAGCGGGGCGCTTTGTAATGCAAAACCCTGAGCAATATAAAAAGCAGATCAGCACACATACACAAGTAACTACACCACAAGTTATTTTGTTAGACGATTTATACCAAGGCACTAAATCGATAGAAATAAAAGTACAGCAGAGCATAAGCACTATTCAAAAAAACGATGCATCAGCGAGCATTGCCATACTTAGTCGATACCGATACATGTTAAATAGCGTGCAGCAGCATTTAAAAGATAAAAAGCATACAAACCCTCTTTATTTTTGGACATTGCATAGCGCTAAGGGGCTTGAAGCCGATTACTGTATTATTATTGGTTTTGAACAAGGTAAATTAGGGTTTCCTAGTGATAATCAAAATAACGTGCTGGTGGAGTCGTTATTACCAGAGCAAGATGAATTCACTCACTCAGAAGAAAGGCGTTTGCTTTATGTAGGTATTACGCGCGCAAAACATAAAGCGTATTTAATTGCAGACCCTTATGCATGCTCAGCGTTTGTAAAAGAACTAGTAAATGACGATTATCCTATTCAAATCGGCTCCACGTTGTTTAACAAGTCGCAACTAAAGCAAAGAGAGTGTAATACGTGCAGCGACGGATTAATTGTGCCAAAAACGGGTCAGTATGGTGATTATTATAGCTGTACTAATACGCAGATTTGCGAAACTAAACTACGAGTGTGCAAAAGCTGTAGTAGCCCATCGGTTGATAAAAGCACGTATTCACAATGTGTGAATACAGACTGTAAAACGCAGCATCCAATTTGTGAAAAGTGTGGTCGCGAAATGCGTAAACGTAAATCTAAGCACGGTGAATTTTTAGGATGCAGTGGTTTCGCGCTTAAAGAGGATAACTGTAAAAACACTCGAAAAATGAATGTTTAACGGCTAACGAGTAGGTTTACACCTGTCTATTTTATAGAACAATGTAAATAGAAATTATATTCATTTGATTGATTTTAACAAGTTATCAATGTCTAATAGAAGAATGAGCTTTAACTGTTGTTTATTATGCATTTTTTCAATAGATTCTTTTTATTAAATGACCATTATTCAGCCCCTGGTCAGGTTGCTAATTGGCGAGTAAGTGCACTGCGCATTATTCTATCATTAGTAATGGTGTTATGTTTTGCTGTGGCGTGCCACACGTACACAAGCGCTATTGAATTCAACTTAATCTATATCATTGTATTAACAAGCAGTTTTCTTGTTACTGCATGTGGTTTACTTATAGCAAGTAAGCGTTTTTATCACTTCAGCGCTCATGCACTTTTAATAGCCATTGTAGCTGCTAGCGTGTCAATGAACTTATTTTTAACAGACCTAGAGCTTGCTAAAGTGGGCTCTATGTATATGTATTCCTGCCCAATAATCGCACTTATGCTACTTGGTTATAGAACAGCCTTTGCTTATGGCGTATTAAATATTGCGCCGTTTTATATGATCATCAATAACGTTGATGTATCGGGCTTAACTGGCATTGCTCAACAACTTCCCGATGCCAGCTTATACATTACAGGGCTAATATTCTTATTTTTTAACATTTGTATTCCCCTTGCTGTGGCACGCACAATTGTGGCTGCTAAGCGTTTAAACAAAACAATGATAAGCGCTAATACACACCTTAAAGATAAAAATGAGCTTTATCGCAGCCTGTTCACTGAATCAAATAAAGCCAAAATTATTGTTGACGAAAACCTTGTCATTACTGATTTTAATCAACACGCTATTGATATGTTTGGTATAAAAAAAGAATTAAAAGAAGAATGCGTTAACCTTTCTCATTTATTTCCTACTTTAGTTTTTGACGCCCCTAATGCTCAAAATAAAATTGTGAAGTACAAAAAAAGCTATTTTAAAGCCTGCTACCAGCAAATAACAATGAGTACTAACTACCGTGTATACGACTTTTACGATTGCACGCAAGAGCAGCTCATTAAACAAAATTTATCGATGATGGAACAAGAAAATAAACGTTTACGCTTTAGAGACTCGCAAACAAAACTACCTAATAGAGAATGGTTTGAGCTTCAATGCGACAGATTAACAAGCAAATACCAAAAAGGTTTTTTTATCGTTGTTACCCAAAGTGCAAATAGTGAATACATAAATTTGAAGCTCACTAAAGCCGACTCTCAAGCATTACTTATTAACGCGTACAAGCGTTTAAAAGCGATGCCAGATGGGCCGTTGTTGTGTGCTCATATAGGAGTAGGAAAGCTTGCTTTTATATTTGGCGCAAACTCGCAAAACGAGCTTGAAGATAAGCTATTAATGCAAATAAAAAATACATTAGATAAAACTTATAATGTGTTTGGCACTAAGTGTCAGCAATCATTTTTATTTGGTTTTGCAAAGTATCCTGATCACGGAAAAAACAGCACAACAGTACTTAGCAATGCGTGCGAAGCACTTAAAGTTGCAAACTGTAATATGCCTCTAAGTGGTTATAACGAAAAACAATCACAAGCTTTTATCGAAAAATACGAAATTTCGATGTTGCTAGACGAAGCGCTTCAGCAGGGCGATTTGTCGGTACACTATCAACCTAAAGTAGATGCAAAGGGTCAATGTATAGGGCTTGAAGCTTTAGCGCGTTGGAACAGTCCCATACTAGGTAATGTGTCGCCAGTGGTATTTATTCCTATTGCCGAAGAATACAGAATGGTCAGTAGATTAACCGATTTGATTATTCAAAAAGTCTGCGCTCAAATTGCCAATTGGACTAAGGCGGGTTTACCGAGTGTGCCGGTGGCAATAAATATATCTCTAATTGATTTTAGCCAAACCGATTTCATGTCAAAACTGGTTAAATACCTTGCCGACTTCAACGTAAAGCCACCTCAAATAGAGTTAGAACTGACTGAAACCTCTCTTGAGGCAAACCAAGCGCATTCGCTAAAGCTTATGCAAACACTGCAATCGTGGGGTTTTACTATTTCGGTTGATGATTTTGGAGTGGGGTATTCTAATATTGCACGCCTTGCCGATTACCCTATTAACAAGCTCAAGTTAGATCGCTCATTAATCAGCCAAGTAACAAGCTCTACGCGTCAAAAAAGTTTAGTTAAAGCGGTGCACGTTATGTGTGAAGAGCTTGATATTAAGTGTGTAGCCGAAGGAGTAGAAACCCAAGAGCAAGTAGCAATAATGGCGCAAATGGGGTGTAAAGAATTTCAGGGCTTTTACTTTGCGAAACCAATGTCAGCCGAAAATTTTGCAGAGCATGTTAGCCGCCATGGCTTAGTGTTTAACCCCAAAGAGATGACGGCTCAACTTTAAATGTATAGCAGGTATTTTATTACCTAGTTACAGAGCTGTTGGGCGTTTATAGTTATTTCGCACTGATGAATAACTCCTGCTCCCCAATGCTGTATATCTGATTGAGCAGTACAGCCTGCATCTTCAATTAAAGCCGTATTGGCATCACATAAAAGTAGCACTGCGTTATCATCTTGTACGTTTACAATAAGCGTGTATTCCCCAAAAGGTGCAAGTTTGCTTAAATCGTTATTAACAGCGGCTTTTAATAACTCATCAGTTGTTGAATAGGATGTTTCACTAAATTTTAGTGTGCCATCAACGGCTGTAGCAATATCTTTTAATTGTGAGGCTAAGTCGGCCATCACTTCTGGATTGTTTTTTTTAGGAGTGTAGCAACCGCTAAGTAATACTATGAGGCTTATATAAAGTAAGTGTTTCATTTTATTTGCTCCATACCGTCATCGTGTTGTGTTCATCGTAGCCTGTATCTAGGTTCCAATTTTTAATTGCACTGTAATCAGTATCTAAAAATACGGCATTGGCAATAATGGTTATGTAGTGCTGAATGTTACTAACGGCAAAGTCAAAAATATCGTTGTAATGCATAGGCTCGTGCGGCGTTTTTAGATGTTCAATAAAAGTGGGGTCTACTTCGTTTGGGCGAGGATAAAACAAGCCTAAATCAGCAGCAACATGGCGTGCACAGGCAAATAATCGATAGCTTTCTTCAACATTATTTACTACAAGCCGAAAACCGTTATGCCATGAATTAAAGTTAGGAGCGTGTTGTGCTGCGTAGCTTGGGTGAACCGTTAATAAAGCATGTCGCCAAATTTTTGCAATATCGGTATCAAAATTATCGTCTTTGTTAGTACAAGATCCAATATTTTGTTGCACGCGGTCAGCATAACCTAACTCACCTAAGTTTAAACGTTGCCAAATAAACGCGTCTTGATTCATTTCGCAGGTACGGTGCGCCGTTTGGTTTTGCGCGTAAGGGCCAACTTTTAATTCAACAACCGGATGCACTGTTATATCTGCAGCAACATGGGCCATATAACCGCATAACCAGGCAAAACACTTTTCAAATGCTTCACCTTCAAGTGTTTTACAGTATTCAATCATTGCTTTAAGTAAATCGCCTGTGTGCTCATAGTGCATTAGGTCGGCCCACGCATTTTGGCTAGGCTGCGCTACAGCTAAGTAAGGATAATCGGGGGCTACACAGCCTAGTTCAAGGTATGCTTGGCGTTGGCTTAAAATAAGCTTTGCTTTTTTAGGCATATCCATTTTAGCGAGTGACTTGGTTTGCGTTGCAATATTAACAGCAGTGATGTGCGCAAAAGCACCTGGCATTGTCATATCCTTATGATTTATTAATAAGGGTACAGATTAACATTGAGAGGGGGTTAAATAAAGCCAACTAAATGCAAGTATAGCGGGGTAAACACCTATTAAATTAGCTGCTCAACTAATTGGCCATTCTCGTATAATTTAGCATGTTGACGCTTATGTTCTTCAAATAGGTAAGCTCTTAGTTGCTCTTGACCGCTATGAATTTGCGTTATTTTAGCGGCTATACCTTGCGTGCTTTGCCTTACGGGTTCTATTTCCATCGAAATACTTTGTTTGTTAGGCAAAATAAATTCCATGTGCTGCGATTTATTTAAATGGTTACCTTTTCGGAGGGGTTTTAAAAACATCCCCGTGTTTGATATTGATTCAATTTTAAACCCTTGGCTTTTAATATTTAGCTCACTCCAGCGCCAACTGCGCAGTGTGCCTTGTGTGTCTATTACTTCGGGGGCGTTTAAAATAGGTTTGATTATACCGGCGCTATCAATTTTTAAGTCCAACGGAAACCATAACTGATAATGTGCAACCTCTGCGAGCAGAGTTAAATTAGCGCTACTAAGTAAGTGAGCAATATTGGCTGGTACTGAACTTTGTAATGTTAAAACGTGACTGTTGTGAGCATGTGACTTTGTATTAGGCTTAAATAACTCAGCAAAAAAATTTATCTCTTCATTAGAAAAGTCCATATTTCACCCCAGTTACATAAAATAATTCACCACCGTAATTTAAACAATGAAATTGGTCAATAAATGCTCCGTTTAAATTTGTTTAGATAATATTTACAAAGACAGAGGGGCAAACTAAACAATGTATTTAAATGCAGTGCTTAATCCTATCGTTTTTCAGAGACTTGAATTATTTAACATTTATAAAAATATATTTAGGCGCAAGTGGCTAGCTGTTAAACTACAGCACATTAGTTTTATAATTTATATTAGAGTTTACATTATGATATGTGCATTTTTACGTGATCAACAGCCGAAGTTACTGGGTATGGTAGTGGCATTGTTCGGTGCAGGATTTTCAATAAATGCAGTGGCTCAAGAGCAAAGCCAAACTTTAATTTTAGTGGGGTCAGAGCTTACTACCTGTACTAGCGCCAAGCTTAATAATTGCCAAAAAGAGGCTGTTATTGATGGTAAGTCACATAATTTATATACACTTAGCAGCTCTCAAATAAAAAACATCGCGCAGCATTGGCCTGATAATAATGTTGAGGCAAAAACGGCTGTATTAAAAACACTTAAAACCATACAAAGTAAATCGTCAAATAGCGTATCAAAAACAGATTTACTCTGGCAGTGGCGCGATATAAATAATCAGCAATTAGAAAGTCTAACTCAGAAAGAGTACAACTTTGTATTTGATATGCTAGAAGTACCGCTACTTAATAAAAACGGTGAGCGTTTAAAAGAGCAAGTAAATACCGATTTTAATAATGAGGTTGCGACTAATAGTATTTTACAATTTGTGTCGGGCAGTTTAAAAGTTAATAACGCAAAACCCACCATGCTTGCTATTACGGCTTCGAGCCGCGACCCTTATGAGTCGGCAGATGTAGCGCAAAGTCTTTTGGCACAATCAAATATAAACACTCAATGGTTAGCACTAACGCCAGCGCTTGCTAAAGCGATTACGAGTAACTCGTGCGATGAATTACCAGCGCTTAGAAATACATTAATGAATGTGTATAACCGTGAAGTGATTTATCCCGATCGCACAAAGGCCGAATACGCTTTATGTAAAAATGGCACTAATGCACTTGTATCACTTATTAAAAATAGTACCGGTGTGATGTTTAATAGCGGTAATGCAGCATTAACTCATAAGGTATTATTTGATCAAAACAATAACCCATACCCGTGGACGCAAGCATTGCAAACTCGCCCAGTAATTGTAGGTGAAGGAGCCGGTGCTGCAATCCAAAGTAAAGTGACGGGCATGCTTACAAATACGACAAGCCTTGAGGCACTTCGTAAAAGTGAAAATAACACTAATGCTGGTGGGCTGGGCAGTTTTAACTTTGGTGTACTAGATACTCAATTTAGTGAACAAAACCGTACATTTAGGCTTGCAGCAGCGCTAAATAAAAACGAAGTGAAAAATACTAAAACAGAGATTCAACATGGATTTGGTATTGATGAAAATACAGCCTTAGTTGTTATTAAATCACCAGAAGGTAGCTTAATAACCGTAATAGGCAAAAGTGGTGTAGTGCATTTGGCTAACCAAGGTAAAGCCCAACCTGAGAGTAAGAGCTATAGCTATTCGTACTGGCCTACAAGCAGTGTAATTGAAATTACCAATAATACGTTTACCTTAAGTGCACGCACAATAGATGAAGCGTTACCCGCTATAAAAATACCTCCACTGCCAGTGCAGCGTTTTGGCTCAATTTTAACAAATTCAAAACTGCGTTCACTTACTCAAGCTATGTGTTTAAGCCAAGAGCAAAGTGCGGTAGCCCAACAAGACGAGTTTATAATTAGCCTTACAGCGACGAGTGACACACAGTATCATCGCATCAATGCAAAAGAGTTTGGTTGTGCGCTAAGCAATTTAGAGTTAGCTATAAAGTCGATTTAGTGACTAACCTGAGCCAAGGGTTTGAGTTTTTGGCTCTTCTCTATAAAATAGCCACCATAATGATTTAAAAGCCTTACTAAAAGAGTGTTAAAATGAATAAAGAAAATGATGTAATTTCTAGTCTAGCCGAATTAGAAAGCTTTTTATTAAATGTAGAAAACGGCGGTCTTGGCCTTAAGGGTGTTTCGGGCGTTGGTATGGCAACAAACAATAGTGATGGTAGTCGTTTTGTAGCCGTGTTTGACGATAATCAAAAATTACTTTTAGCGCGCGGTATTACAGAAGATGTATTCCAAACAGGGCAAGACATGGTACGTAATGGTGTAGGGCGCAAGCACTAGTACTTTAATAAAAAAGCGCTTAGAGCGCTTTTTTATTTTAATTTCAATAAATTGAAATTAAATGGCTTTATAAAGATTCCACAAAGGCCACTTCAAGTTAATAACAATTAAATACAACCCCCCCTCAAAAACCACAAAACTAGCCAGCTAAACTCAGTTTTATTAAGTGCGCTTAGATAAATAAGGTAGTGCTACGGATAAATTGTAGAATCAAAACAGATGAATTTTGGCTATATTTTGAAGATAAGTTTAACTTATTGATATAGAGGGAGTTTATACCAATTCGCTTAATTAAGTGATCTATTTTTAGGATGGAAAAACGTGTTGATAGCTAGGCAAAAAATTCGCTATTTAGTTGTTCTAAATGAGAATTTATTAACACAGGTAGCGACACGTTTAGCCCCGCAAAATGATTAAGTATTATTGCGGATTGGTATTAATGGTCGGTATGGAGAGATTCGAACTCTCGACCCCTGCCACCCCATAAAAATTACCTGTGTTTTATCGTGTACAAAAGTGGCTAAAAGTGTTCTACAGTGAAGTATTCAAAGTAAATGTAAGTTATTGCTATTGAATGGATTAATCTTTTAAATTATACCTAGTGAATAAACGTGAAGTTTAGTGAGCTCAAATCAGCTCGTGCGATAACTGTGCGACAAAAGTTTTGACTTAACTCTAGGTGTGCGAAAAATGGCGTCAATCAAAGTAAAATTAACTGAATCTGTACTCAAAAATATCCCTTTGGAAATTACCAAAATCAATGACACTGAGATCTCCGGTTTTTATTTAAATATTGGTAAGGCAAATAAAGAAGGAAAGCGTTCACAGGTATATTATCTGTATTACCGCCTAGGAGGCCGAGGTTCGAAAGAAAGAAGGTTAGCCTTAGGTAATTCATCGGTAATCACAGTAAGTGAAGCTAGACAGCTAGCTAAACAATATATTGGTGATGTGTCGCGTGGTATTGACGTTTTTTTACAAAAAAAGAAAGCAGCGCTGATTGAAAAGCAAGAAAGCACCTCACCGACAATCGCAGTACTTGCGAATGAGTTTATTGAAAGAGACATTAAAGCTAATCGTAAAGGTGTAGACCCTGTAATAAGAATGTTTGAAAAAGACATTTTGCCATTTATTGGCAACTATAAACTTAAAGAAATAACCCGCCGTGAAATTTTCAAAAAAGTGCTTGATCCAATAACAGATAGAGGTGCTAAAACGCAGGCGAATAAAACACTATCTATCCTTAAGCAAATGTTTAATTTTGGTGTTGAGCGAGATTTAATCCAAGGTAATCCAATTAGCACAGTTAAAAAGAAGAGTGTAGGTGGCCTTGAAAAGTCGCGAACCAGAGCGCTGGAGTTTGACGAAGTGATTCAAGTTTTTGAACGCTTACCAAAGCTAGGTATCAGCCAGCAAGTTATTTACGCATTGAAATGTATTACTTTAACAGGTTGTCGGCCAATAGAGGTTACAGGCGCACAGTGGCAAGAATTTGATTTTGATAAAATGATATGGACAATTCCAGCCGAGCGCGTAAAGCAAAATAAAAATGGTGAAAGAACGCATAAAGTGCCAATTACTCAAAATATGGTTATTTTGCTTGATGAGTTACGGGCAGCATTTGGCTACCTCAATTCTAAATATGTATTCCCGAGTACAACAACTAATAAATCAGGCCCAGGCGAACAGCCAATTGACAGGCACTCACTATCACGCTCTATAAGCCGTAAACTAGAGCAATTAGGAGTACCAAAATTTGTACCTCATGACTTGCGAAGAACGGTTGCTACACGGTTAGGTGACTCTGACATAGGAGCTGATCCCATAGTAATTGAGAAAATACTCAATCATCAATTACAAGGTGTGCAGGGCGTTTATAATATGCAGGAGTATATGGAAGCCAGAAGTAAAGCTTTGGAAGTGTGGGGGAGGAAAATTATTGAGTAAATATAAAGTTAGATTATAGGCATGTCCCATTTTTATAAAATTTAATTATAACAGCTAGTTATAATTAAGAAGTTAATTTAAGAATTTGGTGGACTTAGATAAATTATTAGAGTCTAATCTTGAAAAGATAATGCTTACGGTTGAGCTAATCGTAAGCTATATGACCCTTAGAAACTGCTTTCACATAAAGTAGCAATAAGCCAACATTATGATTCATATAAGTCGTAGAGCTTTTCATATCACATACTGTGAAATAATAAGTTCGGGTAGTTTATTGTGTTGATATAGATTTTTTAATACCCATATCATTATATTAAAAGGAATTTAGGTTCGAATAGATGAAAAAGATACATCAAATAAACTCCAGAAAACAGAATGCTATGCATTTCAAAGAGCAGGTGAGGTTATCCCCATCTCGCGATCATCAACGTTCTGAAAGAAAGAAAAATTTTAAGCTTGGGGGAAGTGAGATTATTAATGCTCCTGAGAGTTTGGATCTTATTCAAGGTTCAGAAATTTTATGTCATAGTTTTTTTGATAATTTACGTGAAAGTTTATTGTTAGATCCCGCATGTATTTATTTATCTTTTAAAAATACAAAGGTAATAAAGGCTACTGCGATTTTAGTTGTTTATTCGATAATAGATCAAGCTAGAGAAATCAATAATGCAAGGACTAAAATTAGTATTATTTGGTCAAAGAAAGCTCAGCGTGTTAATAAAACTATTATTGAAACAGGTGTGTTTTTGCGTTCAAAAGAACGAGAGAAAATGATAGATAGTGCTCCAAGTTTACCTATTATAATGGGCGATAATTCTAGAGCAAGTGAGCTGAGTGATCGAATCGTCGATTATATCTTAGATGATGATCATTATAAGGGGGCTTCAGCAGAGAAAGAGCAAGAAATAAGTTCGGCTATCCAAGAAACAGTCGAGAATGTTGGTAGGCATGCTTACCCTGACACAGAAAATCATGAAGATAAAAAATGGTGGTTTACTTGTGATAGAATTGGGGAAAACTTATTTATTGTTATTTACGATGCAGGTATTGGTATTCCTAGTTCATTATCAGAGAATAATGCGGTAATGTTAGCTCGAGTTAACCAACTCTATCCGAGCGAATACTCTGGGTGTACAAAGGAATCGATTGAGAGTGATTCTAAAGCAGATAAACTAAAAGCGATTATAAATATCAAGTTCCTAAGGAAAGCTTTAAGTGATGAGCAATTGATAAGAGCAGCCATGCATGTAGATATTACTTCTACAGATCTAGATCAGCATGGACAGGGTAGTAAAAGCATTAAGGGGCTAATCACTAAAAATGAAAATAGCTTCTTACTTATGCTAAGTAATTATGGTTTCTATCGCTACAGCGAGAGTGAAGAAGATAATGAAAACAGTGTTTCTCATTCGGAATTTAAGATCCCTGGGACACTTATTCAATGGAGCCTTTAATATGTCAGAGAAATTAATAACGTTAATTAATGACTTTCACCCAAAACCCTATGGTCGTTACAACAAAGATTGTCCTACTTGTCCAGAAACTTCTGGCGAAGCATTCCGGACAAAAATCTTAGCTAAAGATCTTCGTGCTTTTGATAAAGTAATAGTCGATTTGTCAGGACGGAATAGGTATGGACGCTCTTTCCTTGATGAGGCTTTTGGTGGTTTAATCCGTAAGGATGGTTTTACTAAATTAGATTTAGATAATAAGTTAATTTATAAACATGATAATTTAGAGTCAATATTGATAATAATTGAAGACCGTATTAAAAAAGCAGAACAGTTTCGTATTTCAGGAAAAGAGTTGGACTGAGTTATATGTTTTTCGCAATAGGCTGGCTGTTAATATTACTCATTCACCTCAATACACTAAGGCGAGGTTCGTTAGCTAGTACCAAAAATACCTTAATTGATGAAATATACACTTTGCTAGGTTTATGTACCAAGCCTGATGATGTCTCTCTCTCGTTTGGCTTGTTTTCTAAGCCTTATAAAATTAATGAGCAAAAAGTTGAGCACAGAATAATACGGATTGAGAGTAAAATTAATGAGTTGAATTCGATTTGTAACAGCGTCATTGTAAGGTTATCAGATGAACCAATACGCCTACTTATTGCAATTGATATTGAGGAAGAGGAAAATAGAGAAACAAGGATAACAGCCATATGCTACGATGCAGTAGAGTTTATCGACTCTGAATACCACAGATGTGTAGAAGCTCGTTCATCATTTTTCTATTTAAATAGATATGAAATTGGAGGAGTGCTTTTTTCATCAGCTTCTTTGTATTTTCTATTTAAGATCGTAACATTCTTATTTACAAATGATATTTAGTACAAATATATAAAGATCACTATTCTAGAGTCGAGCGAATTAACTCAGCTTATAAGTTTTTAATTAAGACGTTATTAATTAAATGATGTCATAATGAAAATTCATTTTTAAACAACAGCTTCCGAAGATTATCTTAAATATACCTCAGTAACTTCAGCCCTGAAATGCCCCATTTCTTGTGAAACGGTCCCTAATGCTATTTGATATGGATATTGGTTAAGTATCAGCTCTAATAGCCTTTCTTGTGCGTAGCTATGCCTAAGGCCGTGAGCACCGTTGGAAAATGAAAGCGTACGGTTTGATGCTTTATTAAATGAATCCGACCACTTTTTTCCACCTCCAATATCGTAGCGCTGTAAGTAGTTTATTTTTCTGTCAACAACTGTGACAGGTTGTTTAAATTTACGAAGTTCTAATTTAGCAGATAAATCGTGAGGTATTAGGACTTCGCGTGTTAAGCCTCCTTTGCCTGTAACGGTATATAGCACACCGTTTCTACCAGACCATTTTGAATCAAAAGCTGGTCGTTTATCTGCTTTACGCTCTTCAACTTTGGCTATGGTCAATAATTCATGTGCACGAAGCCCCGCAGAAAGTGCTATTTGTGTTGATAATGAATATTTAGGCGTTTGGTGCTTACTTATTATTTGAGCTTGCTCTGTAGTGTAGGCGCGTGATTTAAGAATTTGCTGATTAATTGATTTAATAACAGGGAGTGTTTGTTTGTCTTTAAGTTTGCCGTTAAGCCTCATCATTGCTTGTATGGCTTGGCGTTCCATATCCAGTGACTTTTGACCCACTATTTCTTTACGGTAATCTAAATAATTGAGTGCTTGATCGATGGTCATTGCCTGAATACCGTTTATGCCAATATCTTTAGCCCAAGAGGCAACGGTGTTAAGTGATTGCTCGTAGTTTCTGGCTGTGCCAAGAGACTTTATAAGCTTACTTTTTGTAAGCCCTTTTATGACATTGTGTGCTTGAGTTTTTGGTTTCGCAAATTTAGCCATGTTTTTTAATCCATCTTTGAATTGTTGACCAATGAGCATTGATACCTTTGCGCTTTAGCCAACGCTGAAGCTCGACAATGTTAGACCCTTGCTTGTAAATTTCTATTAGCTCGAATTTATGTCTATCAAGCTTAGATGTTTTTTTACGGCTTCCAGCAATTAACTTACTTTCAAATTTTAGTTTTTGGACTTCGATTAGTGCATCGAATTTCATGGTGTGACTCCAGTCGTATTAAGGTTGTAAGATTGACTGGCAATAAAGCTCAGCGGCACTTAAGCCTATTCGCCCCTGTTTTTTGCATATGCAAAAGGCTCGGACTGATCTCGCCTGATTATTAACCTCATTTCTACGTGTTGTCAGCAGCTGGAGTGCGCCGTTTTTGGTTGGTTACTACCTTTGAAAAGATAGTATTTACCTCGTTACTACGTGTTGAAGGCAGCAGAATAGCGCCTGTTTTTTTCTGGCTCGTTAGAGCTTCAGTAATAATAAGATTACCACTTTAGAAATATTTTTCAATCTGCAAATAAAACCTGCGTATAAGAGTGTGAATGTGTTGTCCCCCGCTATGTGTAAGCCGATTTTCGGCTTCGACATAGCGGGGGACAGGGGCGAAGCCCCAATGTTTAAAGAGAGGCTATTGCTCATGATGCCTCTATTAAAATTGGTTTTAAATTATTAAACAATCACATAAATTGGTAAAGTTATTACACCAAGGTTACTTGCATTGGTTGTTAAGCACTTTTACACTAATCATTTTATGGCGTAACTAAATGACTAAATACGAGACTGATTCTATTGAAGCGCAATATCAACTAGGGTCTGAAAAACTAGTTTTAGCGAACAAGTTAGCGATTGTTGATGCAGCAGAGATGGATGATGTTGAGGCTATTCTTTTAGTTAAACTATATGAAAAAATATTTACAACGCCAGAGCCAGAAGATGACGTTTTTTCTTTTCAAAATGTTGCTAATTGGCACAGACAATGGCTAGGTAATGTATACGAGTGGGCAGGTAAAATAAGAAGCGTTGATATGGGCAAAGGTGGATTTCAGTTTATGTCACCTCTGCAAATTGAAAGGCATATTAGCGTATTTGAAGATGAGTATTTATCTCGATTTAATAACTTACCAGAAATGACCGATGAAGAGCTTGTGTCATTTTTAGCTCAGAGCCATGTTGAGTTTATTCTAATTCACCCATTTCGTGAGGGTAACGGCAGGGTAAGCCGTCTGTTAATGGACTTTTTGTGTAGCAAAGCTGGAAAAGGAACGCTTGATTATAGCTTGTGGGATGAGCATAAAGATTTCTACATCAAGTCAATTCAAGCGGGTGTAAACAGAGATTATCAACACATTGAAAGGCTCGTGAGAGATATAATTAAATAGCGAGTGAAAGAGACTCATATTTAAGTTTATTTGCTTTTAACCTTTTTTCTATTGTTTTTACTGTTGCGCCAGTTTCAATGGCAGTTGAACTAGCAACAGATCTCAAAATCATACTTTTTGTGATTTTTTTCTTATCTTTACTCATTATTACCACCTCGAATAAATCATCTACATTTAATTCTACACCTAGAGCCTTATGTTATCAATTAACGTTATAAGATTTATGATTAAGAATTATAGCGGCTAAATTATCCTCTTCGCAGTAAAAAAATGCTGTTGGCACTTCTAATACTTTAGCTAGTGCTCGCACTGTTTGAAAGTCGGGTGAATGCACGCCTTTTTCGTACTGATTCATTCTAGGCGAAGCCGCAAACTGATCCATTCCCGCCAGTATTCCTAGTTTTTTTTGCGAAAGTCCTTTTGCTAGTCTTGCCTCTTTTAGCCGTCTTGGAAACGGTGAACCATCATTCGTTTTCATTAAATTTAATTCTTAACTTGAAAACTAAGAGTTTCTTAGCTTTAATGTGTTCACGATACTAAGGAATACTTAGATAGAGGCGGGTAAAGCAAATGTTGTGGAAAGCAGTTAAGTTTATAGGAGCCGTGACGGTTGATATTTTGCTGGATGTTGATGATAAGTCTGAGCAAGATAAGTTCATCGATGAATACAATGATGGAACTGGAAATGTCGATCATTGTGGTGATAGCTACACAGAGCAAGAAGCGCGTGACGTTCATAGCCGTGGTGAATTCTACAAATAGTTTTGACAGTTGCTTTTTTAAGTGCAATTGTTAGATGGGTTTTTACACAAAATACAGGCTACGCAGTTGAAAAGCTGCGTAGTTTTTTATGGTTAATTTTAACGTTTATGCATTTTTACCAGCGATTGATTTTTTATATATCAGGTTGCAAGGCCAAGATAATAGCTGTGATAAGCTATTATCAATTAGAGATAACTTAAGTAATCTTAATGAAGCACAAGTACTTAGTGAGTTACTTACCTTAGACTTCATGTTTTACGATTATAGTAACGAGCAATCAGAGGTTTGGGATATACAACTAGAGTCTTTTTCATCGTTTTATAATCGATCAGAAAAAGTGAAAAAGTTTGATAATTACTACCCTGAAAGCCATGTTCAATCAGTGTTTAAGTGGATGCTTATGCTTTGTGATGATTGCAGTGATAGTTTGAAAATCCAGCGCTCGGTAATTCATTAGCTGAGCCTTAAAGCAATTTTATTCCTCAAGTTCACTTGATTTATCACTATATCTCATTTAAATTCATCTTAAGCATACTTATTGTGCTTACTTATAATGCAAAGAGATAAAAAGATTTACCACAGAACATAGTAAAGTTAATAAAAAACAGGCGCCCAATGTTCGGGGCTGCTTTCAATACGTAGAAAAGAGGTTACTAGGGTACGCATATATTAATTATATGCACTAGCAAGTCCACAGCTCACAGAGCAATGTGGCATCTCTTTGCTCTAATTTACGTATTGGAGAGCGAACATGCAGTCATCAGAAATCTTATCAGTAAAAGAGCTATCAGAGCTTTTACATCTATCTATAGGCACAATTAATAATCGTCTGAGCGCCCAGCGAAAGGCTATTGAGTCTGGAAAAGATGCCAACCTTTATCAAGTTCAACGGTTAGCACCACCTTCTATTAAATTGGGTCGAGTTCGCCTATTTAAACGCGAAACAGTTGATCAATGGCTTGCTCGTTTTGAAGGAGTGAAGGTGTAAGGAAGGCGAAAGGGGCTGCTTGACCGGCGACACCCCAAACGCACTTTGCATCTTCATATTATATGCTTGCCTTTAAAATAAGGCCACAATTCGAGTGGCCAGAATATACTATTGCCTATCCGAGTCAGTTTTATTCTCTAATTGAATTCAAGACACCTAAATATGTTCGAGGGTTACTAAGTAAATGCCATAAGTCTAAAAAATTTATTCATTTACTTGGGAACAGTAAATCAAAAAGCTTAACCGATTTTCGAGCTTTTAGACGGGACACTAGTAAGTTTGTTCGAGGAGTATTGTACAGTACAAGTGAATCAGTAGACTGCTATTACACTCCAAACGAATTTTTTAGTTGGCCTAGGGAGAGCAACCTAGCTCTACTGTCAGCGAATTGGATTGAAATTGATCTTAATCATAAATGTGATCCATTTGATGTTAGAAGGACAGAGGCTAAAATTGTTCCTGAAGTATTCAATAGGTTAAAACTGAGTAAGCTACCGCCGCCAACAGGCTATGTCCTTTCTGGCTCAGGTGGAATACATCTTTATTGGATTTACAATCCTGTAGATGCAGTCGCAATTAATAAGTTGATATGGCAACAAATTGCTAAAAGTCTAATTGAGAGTTTTGGAACGTCAGATAGTTTTTGGCATATAGATCTTATGGCTACAAAAAGAATTAGCGGCTTTTTGCGCGTCCCAGGGTCTGTTCACAGTAGAACAGGATTGCATGCCAGGTATTTTGGCTCTGGTACTAAATATACATTTGATGAACTGTTGATGTGTTTAGATCTATGTCATTTACGGAAGAATATAGAGAAATCACAGCTAGAATTCAAAACTAGTTTAGCTTCAAGCCCCAGAAATAAGATAGCAAAGCAACCAAAGCAACCAGGTCACCAACGCTACGGTCATAGCATTAAAGAATGGTGGCTAAAATGTATTAACAGTATTCAAAACCATTTTTATAAGCAGGGTGGGGTGCCAAAGGGTAAGCGAGATAAAACAGCGTTTATCCTGTTTGTTGCGTTTCAACACCTAAATAAAAACACCGCATTTGAAAAGCTAACAAAAATAAATGATGAGCTAATTGGTTTATCATTAGAAGAGCTTGTTAGTTTAACTAGAACAGCAAAAACAACACACTACAAATACAGAAAAGAGACTCTAGCTGATTACCTGAAAGACTTGTTCGGCTATTGCCCTGAATATTTAAATATTAAGTCAAAAGTGAAGTTATCAAGCGATGAAATTAAGGAGAGGCAGAAAAAAGCAGCTACAGACACTGCGATTAAAAAGCGAAGTAATTCGCAGCAGCTTGTTAAAAAAGCTGTTAAAAAAATAACCAAAGAAACGGGCAACAAACCAACTCAACAGGCTGTTGCACTTATTACCAATCTTAGTTTAAGAACAGTTAAAAGATATTGGATAACATAACGTGACAGGGTATTAAGATTGAAATTAAACAGCAAAATATGAAACTGAGACAATAAAGTGTAGAACTTTCTAGACTAGTTTGGCCCATATAACAAGAGCAATGATTAAATAGACCCTCAGCATTATTAAATATATAGCAGTCATATTAATTATCTAAAACACTCACTTTTTGACTCACAGTAAAATTTTGTTGCATTTAGTTTTAGTTTAAGTATTATAGATAGCGTACAGGGTGTATCACCCTGATGCTCTATAAAAGATATGACCTAAATCTGAACAAGATTGTGACTCTCTTGAGTCGATTGTCTTAGGCAATCAGCTACCCAGCAAATGTCCAGCAACACTGACCATCACTATTAGGTGGAACGACAGTGAGCAATTGAGGATAAATTCGACTGGAGGGGCTACTGTGTAGCCCCAAGAATGAGTGACCTGTGCTGTCCATAGCATTTCTATTCAGTTCAGTATTGTTTTGTCGACTGGTGCAATGTTGCACTGAATGACAGAGAGGTTTTTGATTATGAAAAATAATCACCGTCTTTTAAAGAAATCCATTGAATCATTAAAAATGTTTCAATCGGAAATGCATGATGATATGGACAGCAGTAAACACGCAGAACTGGAACAAATTATTCTAGACCTTGAAAATTACGGACATAAGAAGTCGCCAACCCAGCTACTAGAAATATTGGGTAAATGTATTTCTCTTGCTCCTGCTGTTGAAAGGCTTTTGAAAATTTTTTCCGAGTTCTAAGACGTGCCCGTTTACAGCAGGTCACTTCTTTTCTTAGGAGGTATAATTATGAATATTGGAAAAGCATTGTCTCTTTGTCGTACTCAAAAGGGAATGACAAAAACGAAGCTTTCGCAAGCTGCGGACGTGTCAATTTCTTACTTAACCTTGCTGGAGCAAGGTAAACGAGATCCGAACCTTTCTACCATCAATCAAATATGTAAGGCTATGAACATACCAACAAGTATTTTCATGTTCTTAGCTTCAGAAGCCAGTGACAGAGATGGAATCAGTAAAGAACTTGCTGAAAAACTTTCTCACACCGCTCTTTCTTTGATGGAAGCGGAAGTTGAAGAAGCTTAGTTATCCTCACGCACCTATCGGTGATTTAAATAAACTTGCTATCGCTCTTAATATAGAGTTAAGCGAATTAATGGCTATTACAACCAAATCAGACTCACTTTTTTTCCTGACTAAAGAGATTATAAAGGCTGATGGTTCTAGTCGGTTTACTTATGACGCAAGACCTTCATTGAAAACACTTCATGGGAAAATCTGTGAAGCATTTCTAAAACGAGTGAAATATCCTGATTATCTCCAAGGAAGTATTAGAAGTAGGGACTATCTTACGGATGCCCAAAAGCATGTTGGCTCTAAAGTTTTAATCAGTGAGGATATAACTAATTTCTTTCCGAGTATTTCGAAAAAAGTTGTTCATGAGATGTGGGTAGGAGTGTTTGGATTTTCTAATGTCGTCGCGGAATGTCTTGCAGAACTGGTTACTTTGAATGGTTTTGTTGTACAAGGGGCTAAAACTAGCAGTTATATCTGCAATCTAGTGCTCTGGAATCGAGAAGAAAAGTTGGTTGTTCAGTTGAAACGCAGAGGGTTAATTTATACAAGATATGTTGATGACGTAACCGTATCATCTAAGCGCTTGATTGGGGCCAAAGAGAAATCAGAGATTATAAGTACAATCTATTCCTTGTTTCGCAGTATTGGTGCTAAACCAAATCGTAAAAAGCATAAAATAATGCCTAGAAACACACAGCAAGAAGTTCATGGTGTTAACGTGAATAAAAAGCAGCCAACAATGCCCAAAGAAAAGAGAAATAAAATTCGAGCGGCTGTACATTGTTGCGAAATTACCTTTAAAAAGAGTTCAGGCTCTAGTGAGTATTATTCGTTATTCAACAGTGTAATGGGTAAAGTTAATACAATGGGAAGAATGCATAAATCAGAAGCGGAAAAGCTTAGGCTTCGATTGTCACAAGTTAAACCAGTATCAGCTTAAAACTCAAAATAAGCATAAATAAATACCGTACGTCTAATCATTTTAAATTATCTTTTACATTTTATGGATTCTTCTGACTACGAACCGCTCAGAGCTGTCTATATTCTTTTAATTTCCAATTTCCATTTGTTCAGCGTTTTTCAAGTTAGTGGTTGCCTAAAGTTACAAACTTTTGTTGCTTAAGCATAAATCAAAACTCTTTAATTCTTGGTGCAGTCTTTTGCTGCCAATATGTTAGCCAGTAGGCAACTAGTAAACTAGCAATAGAAAGCACAAGCATGAATATAGCTTTAGTGATGTTACCGCTTGTTGAATCATAAATTAATATAGGTACTGCAATAAAGGGGAGTGAACCTGCCATAGCGCGATACAGACCTACTAGATTAAAACCAATTTGGTATGAAAGTTTATGTAATCTGTATTTTAATGTTCTACTAGAATCAGATAAAGAAAGACTGTATTTAGAAATAGCCCACACAATACTATGTAAAAGAGTTAGTAAACTAAAATAGTATATTAGATGGTCTGGTGGCGTAATTCCTTCGAAAAAGCTAACTAGGCCTTCTACACCTGAAAATTCTAATACTAAAAGGCAGGGCATTGAGCCAAACACAATTGCACAAATAATTTCATCAAATAATAAGGGGGAAGTGGTTTTTCTTTTTTGATCGATCTGCATAACATTCTCTATTGTACTTTTAGACTCAAATTACAATTTGAAAAACATGGAGACAAGTTAAATGTGTTTATTCTTTAAAATAATGATAAAGACGGTTTAGAAGGGTGCCATTAGCTGTCTTCCTATATATCCCCCCCTTTTATACCTTAAAAGTATAAAATAATTTAAGGCAAGTATCGTGCGATAAATGTGCGATAAATATTTAGAAAGGCGAATTTAATAGTGCGATAAAGAGGGTGCTTTAATTTATAACTAATTGAAATAAAAAGAGGTTAAATGGTCGGTATGGAGAGATTCGAACTCTCGACCCCTGCCACCCCATGACAGTGCGCTACCAAGCTGCGCTACATACCGACGTTGTTTGCAATAGTACGTGTATTTTTTAAAAAATCAATAAGCGATTGTTTGTTTGGGTGTTTATTACGCAAGAGGCCTAAAAAGGCGCCCTTGCGGTGTATTAATTAGCTAGTCTTTATTTAACCACTTTTTGATCGAGTCATACATCTCATCTCGTATTAATGGCTGAGCTTTTTTGTTAGGGTGTAAACTATCGTTTTGCATTAGCTCAGGTTGGCCGGCAATATCGAGCATAAAAAAGTTCATTAAATGCGCATTTGTTTCTTCGCTAACGCGCGAAAAAGTGTCAGTAAACATTTTACTGTAACGCGGGCCGTAATTAGGGGGAATGTAAATCTCCATTAAGGCGGTCATGGCATTAGCTGCTTGGCTTTTTTGAATAAGAGACGTTAAGTTAGTTTGCATTTTTTTGACTGGAAAACCACGTAAACCGTCATTAGCACCTAGCTCAATAAGTACATGAGTGGGTTCGTATTGCTCAAGCAATGCATCTAAACGGCGTAGGGCTCCACCAGATGTTTCGCCACTAATACTGGCGTTGATAAGTTCAATGTCGGCTTGTTCGTCATCGTATTTATCTTGTAACAATTTTACCCAGCCTTCTTCTTGTTGAAGTCCGTAGGCTGCGCTTAAACTGTCACCGAGTATTAAAATCGTGTTGTCGGCTGCTGCGCTCAGCGGTTTGATAACTAAAAATAAAATGAATACTAAACGAAGGATTGAATGAGTCATATGTCAGCGCTTTCTCAATTAAATATAATTCAGGTTAATGGTTTGTCTAAAGTAGTCTCTACCTTTGAAGGTGAGCTGCCCATCCTCAGCGACATCAGCTTTAATGTCAAGCATGGTGAGTCTGTTGCTATAGTTGGCACATCGGGCTCAGGTAAATCTACGTTACTCAGTTTATTAGCAGGGCTGGATACCGCAAGCAGCGGTGAAATATTTTTAGATGGTGAACCATTACACAATTTAGATGAAGAAGAGCGTGCTGCACTGCGCGCGGCTAAAATTGGATTTGTGTTTCAATCGTTTATGTTAGTACAAAGCTTAACGGCACTAGAAAACGTTATGCTACCAGCAGAGCTCGCTGGTGAAAGTGATGCAAAAGAGCAAGCAATTGCTTTGCTTGAAAAAGTAGGCTTGAGCCATCGAATCGATCATTACCCGTCGCAACTCTCTGGCGGTGAACAGCAGCGTGTTGCTATTGCGCGAGCATTTATTGGTACACCTAAAATACTATTTGCTGATGAGCCTTCGGCTAATTTAGACAGCAAAAACGGTAAAATGATTGAATCGTTATTATTTGATTTAAACACGCAACACGGCACCACGCTTATTTTGGTGACTCACGATGAAGGGCTTGCACAAAAATGTGAGCACATTATTCAAATAGAAGCGGGTTTACTGGTAAAAAGCCAAGTAGAGGACGTTGCTAATGTGGGTTAAGTTAGCGCTTAAGTTATTTTCGCGAGAATTTCGCCGTGGTGAGCTCACGGTTATAAGCGCAGCTATCGCTCTTGCTGTGTTAACCGTGCTTACACTGTCGATGGTTACTGAGCGAATAGGGCAAAGTATTGCGCAAAAAAGCAGTGCTTTTATTGCAGCAGACCGTGTACTTGCAAGCGACCATGTTCTGGACACCGCTTTTATTACTCAAGCACAGAGCCAAAATTTAAAAACGGCGCAAATGGTGTACTTCGACACTATGTTGTTTGCCGATGATGAAATGCAGTTTAGCTCAGTAAAAGCGGCATCTAATGCGTACCCGCTAAAAGGGCAGTTAAAAGTTAAAGATACACTAACCGGTGAAACTAAAGTTGCTAATAGCGGGCCAACGCCGGGTGATGTGTGGCTAAGTGAATCGGTATTTTACAGTTTAAATATTGATATAGGCGCGCAAGTAGAGCTTGGCGCGGCATTATTTAATGTTTCAAAAGTTATTGTAGAAGAGCCAGACGCGCCATTTAATGTATTTTCGAGTAGCCGTCGTGTGCTTATTAATATTGACGATGTGGCAAAAACTGAAGTTGTGCAGCCGGGTAGTCGTGTTTATTACCGCCAACTTTATGCAGGTAGTGAGGCTGACATAAATAGTTTTTATGAGTGGCTTAAACCACAAATGAAAGAAAACCAACAATGGTATGGCGTTAAAGACCGCCAATCACCCATTTCAAACAGCTTAAACCGCGCAGAGAGCTTTTTATTACTTGCTGGTTTACTAGGCATTATTTTGGCTGCAGTGGCTATAGCTGTTTCAGCAAAACGTTATTGTGAACGCCAATACGATCCAGTAGCGATGATGAAAACGCTAGGCGGTAGCCGTTCAATAATCCGCAAAATATACATGCTCCATTTATTGCTTGTATGTGCAATGGCGGTAAGTATTGGGCTGTTAATTGGTTATGGTTTGCAAGAAATAGCAACAAGTTACTTATCAAAAAGTATGGGCACAGAGCTGCCTTTAGGTGGCTTTAAACCTTGGCTGGTGGCTATAAGCACTGGCGTAATTTGTGCTGTTATGTTTTCTATTAAACCATTGTTTGATTTATTTGATATTCCACCGCTTAGAGTACTGCGCCGTAACTTAGGCGACAAGTTGGCGGTAAGTCGTGTGCATTTAGGTATGAGTGCGCTAACTGTGTTTTTATTAATGTGGTTATTTAGTAACAACATAAAAATAACGCTAATTTTGTTTATATCAACACTTGCGCTAATTGGTGTGCTGTTTTTAGTATCTAAATTAATATTTGGTGGTGGTCGAAGACTAGGATTAAAGCCAGGTAATAGTTGGTCGCTTGCAATTGCGTCTATTCAAAAGCGTGCAAATGTGAACGCGGTACAGTTAATTAGTTTTTCGTTAGCGATTAAATTACTGCTGTTTTTAGTGGTGCTTAAAAACGACATGATATCTGATTGGCAGTCGCAACTTCCAAGCGACGCGCCTAATGCGTTTTTGGTTAATATTACGCAAAATGAGCTTGAGCCAATTAATGAATATTTAGCTCAAAAAGATATTCAGGTATCAGAGTTTTATCCAACTATTCGTGGGCGCGTAAATGCGGTAAACGGCGAGTTGGTAGCGCGTTCTGTATCGCTGCAAGACAACGAGAAAAAAGACGAAGAAGCACGTGCAGGTATTGGTCGTGAGCTAAATCTTACATGGCTTAAAGATGTGCCTGATCAAAATGAAGTAACACAAGGCACGTGGTTTGGTGAAAATGCGATGGCTGAGGCTTCAGTAGAGGAGTCGATGCTTGAGCGTTTAGATGTTGAGATAGGCGATACGCTTACATTTTTAATTGGTTCGCAGTCGTTCGACGCTAAAATCACCAGTGTGCGCAAAGTAAATTGGGCCACGCTTAAACCTAACTTTTTTATTATTTTAAGCCCTGATGTACTTGCAGATTTTCCGGCGACGTATATTTCGTCGGTACGTATAAACCCAGATCAAAAGCGTGACTTTAGCCAGTTATTGCGTACTTACCCTACTATTACAGCCATTGATATTGATAACTTTGTTAAGCAAATACAAACAACTATTTCGCAAGTATCGCTCGCCATTGGCTTTGTACTTGCCATTGTTGTGCTGTGTGGCGCGCTTGTACTTATATCGCAAGTGCAAGCTAGTTTAGGTGAGCGCATGCAAGAAATTGTAATACTGCGAACGCTTGGCGCTAAAAGCCGATTAATTAAAAACGCGACCTTGTACGAGTTTTTATTACTCGGCGGTTTAGCTGGCTTAGTTGCCGCATTTTTTAGTGATATAGCGCTTTTAATTGTGCAGCAACAAATGTTTGATTTAGCAGGTAAGTTACACCCGCATATATGGATTATAGGTCCGGTAGCTGGCGGCGTATTTGTGGCAGGTTTAGGCTATTTAATGATTGCCCGAACACTTAAACAAAACACCCAAGGATTAGTGCGTGCCCTAGGGTAAGCTTAAACTAACATGCTCTGTAAATGCCCACCTAGTACGTGGGCATTTTTGTTTTTCTTTGTACTGGTAATTTATACAGTGCTCTGGCATTATTAGCGTAATTTAAAAATAATAACAATGGAGCGCTGTTTGGCCATCATTTTAGGGATCGATCCTGGTTCACGTTTGACCGGATATGGTGTTGTTGCCCATCAAGGTTCTAAATTTACATACTTAGGCAGTGGCTGTATAAAGTTAGCCGATCATCCTTTTCCGGTTAGGCTTAAAATGATCTACCAAGGCATTACACAGCTTATTGAGCAGTTTTCGCCAGAAACCTTTGCCATTGAAAAAGTATTTATGGCGCACAACCCCGATTCAGCTTTAAAACTAGGCCAAGCTAGAGGCGCTGCGATTGTTGGCGCTGCAATGGCCGACTTACCCGTATTTGAATACTCAGCTAGGCAAATTAAGCAAGCAGTAGTAGGCAACGGTGGCGCAGATAAAACACAAGTGCAACACATGGTAAAAAATATTTTAAAATTACCCGGTACGCCACAGTCCGATGCAGCTGATGCACTCGCTATTGCGATTTGCCACGCCCACTCAGAACAAAATTTAATTAAACTAGCGGGCAGCGCAAGCAAAACCGTTAGAGGACGTTTAAGGAAATAATTATGATAGGCCGCTTAAATGGTATTTTAGTCGAAAAACAGCCACCAGAAATATTACTCGAAGTAAGTGGTGTAGGTTACGAAGTACAAATGCCGATGACCTGTTTTTACGATTTACCAAAAATTGGTGAAAATGCGATTGTTTACACTCACTTTGTAGTGCGTGAAGATGCTCAGCTATTATTTGGTTTTAATAATAAAGTTGAACGTGCCTTGTTTAGAGAGCTATTAAAAGCAAATGGCGTAGGGCCAAAACTTGGCTTAGCTATTTTATCGGGCATGTCGGCAAAACAATTTGTAAGTTGTGTAAATAACGAAGACTCAACATCGCTTGTTAAATTACCCGGTGTAGGTAAAAAAACAGCCGAGCGTTTAGTACTCGAAATGAAAGACAGACTAAAAGATTGGGGCAATGATTTATTTACGCCATTTAGCGACAGCGCAGTAATAGAGCCATTGAGCGATGCGACAATTGCTAATAATGCAGCGGATGATGCCGTATCGGCACTGCTTGCATTAGGTTATAAATTGCCACAAGCTCAAAAAGCAGTAAAATCGATAAGTAAACCCGATATGTCTACTGAGGTTCTTATTAGAGAATCTTTAAAATCTATGTTGTGAGTAACCCATGATTGAAGCGGATCGCTTAATTGATGCGACTGAAAAAACAAATGAAGACTCTATAGATCGTGCAATAAGACCAAAACTTTTAGCCGACTACAGAGGCCAGCCTCATGTTAAGCAGCAAATGGAAATTTTTATTGAAGCTGCGCGAACCCGTGGTGAAGCGCTCGATCATTTATTAATATTTGGCCCACCTGGGCTTGGTAAAACCACGCTTGCAAATATTGTAGCCAATGAGTTACACGTAAGTATTAAAACAACATCAGGCCCTGTACTTGAAAAAGCAGGCGATTTAGCTGCTCTACTTACTAATTTAGAAGAGGGCGACGTGCTGTTTATTGATGAAATACACAGGCTAAGCCCGCAAGTTGAAGAAATACTGTATCCCGCAATGGAAGACTACCAGCTTGATATAATGATTGGTGAAGGCCCAGCTGCGCGTTCTATTAAATTAGACTTACCTGCATTTACACTCATTGGTGCAACCACACGAGCAGGCTCGCTTACATCGCCACTGCGTGACCGTTTTGGAATTGTGCAGCGATTAGAGTTTTATTCTGTAGAAGATTTATCGCACATAGTAGGGCGTTCAGCACATTATCTTGGTTTAGAAATGTGTGACGATGGCGCTACCGAAATCGCCCAGCGCTCGCGCGGCACACCACGTATTGCAAACCGCTTATTGCGCCGTGTACGCGATTACACTCAAGTAAAATCTGACGGCACAGTAAACGCCGATGTAGCTAAGCAAGCCCTTGATATGATTGACGTAGATAAAAGTGGTTTTGATTATATGGACCGCAAATATTTACTCGCCATAATCGAAAAATTTATGGGCGGCCCAGTAGGGCTCGACAATGTAGCGGCTGCTATTGGTGAAGAGCGCGAAACAATAGAAGATGTAATAGAGCCATTTTTAATCCAGCAAGGATTTATTCAGCGTACACCACGTGGGCGCATAGTGTCTGACAGTGCATACCATCACTTTGGTTTACTTCCTAAAAAAGACTAGCCTATATACTTTACTTGCTGTGGTTTATTGCGCAGCAGGTAATTGTCTCAGTATCCCTTTGTTTCAAATTATTATACTCAAAACCTCAACACTCTGTTGAAAATGTTATTTCAAAATACAAATACGCTTTATAGTTAACTGTTAATTCACAGGGCGTTAAGACTCGCGAAGCTATCCTGCGTACCATTCAAACTAGTAAGCGAATTACTTATTGTAAATTAGGTAGAGCAATTATTAGTTTATAAATAAAATATGTAGCGCACTAAATTGCAGGCAAAAAAAAGCCCGCAAAAAATGCGGGCAAACAACAAGTTGAAGGAAGTAATCCAGGGGAACTACGTTTTACTAAATTTGGTTTTATCCAGAAAGAGTAAAACAATGTAATACGATAAAATATCCTATTACTAAGAACTTGGCTTAATGAAACTATCTCATTCAGTGCTCTAGCTCGGTATGGGAGAATAATACGTAAGTTTACTTTTTTGTTCAAACTAGAAAATTTGTATTTTCAGATTAGAAAAACTAATTTAGTGAATTTTATTGTTGTTTGAATCTTGTGCGTTAATTAATCGTTAAATTTATAAGCTTATGAAATTTATAACTTAAGTAATTTATTTCGTTATAGCTCGGTATTAGTTTTACTATTACGTGCAGGTGAGGCTTATAGGTTTTGAGTGTTTATGCTCTTATTTTGAATAAACGGCGCATTTTATGACGTTTCATGTATATATTTACGCATATTTATAGTTAGCGAGTTTGTTTAAAAGTTTAAATAAAATACTGAGGCAAAGGGAAATGCCAGCTAAAGTTGTTTTTTAACGTTTTTTGTTGCCTATTCATAGCAATACCGTTGTCAGCTTGAAATGGACTAGATACACTAGATGCAACTTTTGGCCGTGTAAGCGGTCATATTTACACAAATTAACCAATTTGCCGTATTTTGAAATTATTTAGGAGTTTAACGTGGGATCAGGGCTTAATTTTTTAGATCTAATTTTAGAAGCAAGTTTGCTTGTTCAATTAGTAATGTTAGGGCTAGTTGCCATGTCTGTAATGTCGTGGACAATTATATTTCAACGTAAAAAAGCAATATCGGATGCGCTAATAAATGCTAAGAAATTTGAGCAAAAGTTTTGGTCGGGTATTGATTTAAGCAAATTATATAACGAGATATCGTCACGCAGCGGTCAGTCTCAAGGCATTGAAGCTTTGTTTACTTCGGGCTTTAAAGAGTTTGCTCGTCATAAAAAGAATACATTTCAAAGTGCGAGTATTGTTATGGAAGGAACGCACCGCTCTATGCGTGTTGCGCTTTCTCGTGAAATTGAAAAAATGGAATCTAGTCTATCGTTTTTAGCAACAGTAGGTTCTATTAGTCCGTACATCGGTTTGTTTGGTACAGTGTGGGGCATAATGAATGCCTTTATTGCACTAGGTGAAGTTAAGCAAGCTACATTACAAATGGTAGCACCAGGTATTGCAGAGGCACTTATTGCCACTGCTATGGGTTTATTTGCGGCGATACCTGCTGTTATTGCTTATAACCGTTTTTCAAACAGTGTTGAAAAGCTTGAGTCTCACTATATTAACTTTATGGAAGAGTTTGCTAATATTTTACACCGTCAAGCAGCTACACAAATAGAGGCACAAGCGAATGTATCAGCGTAAAAAGCGCCGTCCGGTCGCAGAGATTAATGTAGTACCTTACATTGATGTAATGTTGGTACTACTTATAATATTTATGGCTACAGCACCGCTTATTACGCATGGTGTAAAAGTTGATTTACCCAAAATGGAAGAGTCTGATTTAGTTGATACTAAAGATACTCCGCCTATTATTGCCTCAATAGATGCACAAGGTAAATATTACGTGAGTGTAGGTACTGATCCTGAAGAGCCTATGGAAGCACTTGATGTAGCTGCGGTTATAAAATTACAGCTAATGAAAAACCCTGACGTGCCAGTCATGATTAAAGGCTCGGGTAAGGTGTCGTATCAAGAAGTATTATTACTAATGGATTTTTTGAAAAATGCAGGCGTACCATCAGTAGGATTAATGACGGAATCCTTTGAGGGGAAGTAGCTGTATGAATAGTTCAGTAGTAAAATCAATAGTACTTCATTTAGGGATTGGTGGATTTTTGTATGCTTCTGCAAATATTCATCCGCCAACACCTAAAGTAATGGAAGTAACACTTAATTCGGCTATACCTACGCCAGATAAAGCGGTATCAGCCGTTACAGTTGATCAAAAACAAGTTGAGCAAAAAATTGCTGAACTTCAAAAGAAAGAAAAAGATAAAAAAAGTGCTGAAGATAAACGTATCCGTGATTTAGAACGCAGAGCGGCCAATGCACGCAAGCAACGCGAATCAGAAGCACGTAATATTAAAAAGCTAGAGCAAGAGCGTAAAGCTAAAGAGAAAGAAAAAGCGCAAGCCGAGGCAGAAGCTAAAAAAGCACGTGCCATTGAGCAAAAAGAGCGTGCT
>NZ_JACJED010000028.1:0-43792 GCF_014163885.1 Pseudoalteromonas sp. SR43-2
TGGCCTCAGCTCCGCGGCTTGAACGGTGGACCTACTGCTTAAGTTTCCGTCGCTCTAATCAAGTGCGCAGATGGGGAACTCTCTGTAGTTGAAAGACTTGGCTCCCCCTCCCCGACTCGAACGGGGGACCTGCGGATTAACAGTCCGTCGCTCTAACCAACTGAGCTAAGGGGGAAGCGTCTTGCCTTTCAACGGGGCGAAATATTAATGATGGAGCCGCAAAGTGTCAACATATAAAAGTCATAAATTGAAAAAAGAAGTTTATTCGTTGTTTTTGTGTTCGATCTGCGTGATTTATAGCTCTATTAAAGCTATTTTTTTGAGAATTTAAGAATACTAATGCGAGTTTTATTATTGTTGAGTCTTTAAATTGGTTAAATTAAACACGCCATTAAAGCCACTTGTAATTAAAAAACAACTCAAAAACATAAAATTTCATTTTTTACTTTCGGGTATTCTTCGTATTTATTTACTTTTTTATTTTAATTTTCTAAAAATATACCTACACGAATAGTCATAAAAGTATTTTCCCTCTTAATAGTGATCCAATTTTGATCTATAAATTGAGTATTTATTATCTTCGCTCAAAAATAGAACAATCAATAACTTAACTTTGTATTAAACGTTTTTTATTTACTAACGTATAACTATGTAAAGAAGAAAAATTGGCAAGCTTGCGTTTTCAGTGTGAGTTTATAAAAATGCCACAATTAGCAAATCAACAATTGGTTGGACCTCAGCGAAAATTGCGAGTCTCTCAAGGCCTTTATAAATGCGGCTTTGAATGAGTTATCCACGGTTTCTGTGGATAACTCTGTTTATGAAACTTTAAGAACATCATCGGCACCAATGTTTTAGGGTGCTACAACGATTTCAAGCTTTTAAATCACTATTTTTTATTCATTGTAAAACAGTAGGTTATGTTTTGGTGGCTAATAGATGTAACTCCATGAATGAATTTTTTCGTAACGATAAACCAAGTAGTTGCTTTGTGTAAAAAAGCATCAGATAACACAGGGGGTTTGTAATAAAAGTTATAAAAATGTGTTTTAATTGTTTTTTGGCGTGTTTAGGCTCTATTTTAACAAAAAGATGTAAAAACCAAGTTTTACTATTTTTTAGAATATTTACTTCCGTAATTACATCAATTGTAGTGATAAATCCGTGGCTTGAACTGCCTTGATGCTTTAAAATGATTCGTTCAGTAAAAGAGGCCTATTTATTTCATGCGCGCAATTTCAAAATCTCAGACTCGCCCAGATTTACTAAACGATCCTATCTTGCCTACATTAAAGACGATGACCATACCGATGATATTCGGCATGATCACACTAATGATGTTCAATATTGTAGACACCTTTTTTATAAGCTTACTTGGCACCGAACCACTAGCTGCCGTGAGCTTTACATTTCCGGTTACTTTTACCGTTATCAGCTTAGCAATAGGGCTGGGGATCGGTACATCAGCAGTAATAGCGAAAGCGCTCGGCAGTAATAAAATTGATGAAGCACGTTTTGATGCCAGTATTTCTTTAATGGTTGGTGTGGTTCTGGTTATTGTGTTGTCATCTGTTGGATATTTACTGATTGACCCCATATTTACTTTGCTAGGAGCGGGCGCGCAAGTATTGCCGTTAATACACGAATACATGAATGTATGGTTTATCGGTAGCGTATTTTTAATAACCCCAATGATTGGTAATTCGGTACTGCGTGCCAGCGGTGATACCAAAACGCCAAGTATAGTAATGGGCGGAGCCGGGCTGATAAACGCCGTACTTGACCCAATACTTATATTTGGCTTTGGGCCGGTACCCGCGTTAGGAATTCAAGGCGCTGCCATAGCAAGTGTTGTTGCATGGTCGGTCGCTGTGGTTATTATTTTATATATATTAGCGGTTAAAAAACGTTTGTTGAGTCTCAAAGCGGGCAAGCAAACTATAACTGGCGCTATTCGTAAAATATTAAAAATTGGTTTACCTGCTGCAGGTGCAAACATGCTTACACCCGTTGCAATGGCTGTAATGACCGCCTTAGTAGCGCATCATGGGCCAGAAGCCGTGGCCGCATTTGGAGTAGGAAGCCGGATAGAATCTATTGCAAGTATTTTAGTGCTTGCGTTATCGATGACATTACCGCCATTTGTGAGTCAAAACTTTGGGGCTGGCAAATTATGCCGTGTTAAAGAAGCGTATACCGGCACACTAAAATTTGTGATGGTATGGCAATTTGCCATTTACGTATTACTAATTGCATTTTCAGGTGTTATAAGCCAATTATTTGGTAAAGAACAAGCCGTAATAGATGTAATTAAGCTCTTTATTTATACCATCCCACTAAGCTATGGCTTACAAGGGGTGATCATATTATCAAACTCATCGTTTAATGCTTTACACAAACCAATGAACGCATTGGTACTAAGCGTTATTCGTTTATTCATATTTTATGTACCATTTGCTTATATCGGCAACGAAATAGCCGGATTATTAGGGTTATTTATAGGCGCTGCCATAGGTAATTTATTTACAGCAATAGTGGCATATAAATGGTTTATGAAAAAACTAGAAGCGCTGAGCGGCGAATCGTTACAGGAGTGCAATAATTGAGCGACCATTTTCAGTTAAAATCACATTTCAAACCAGCAGGCGATCAGCCTACCGCCATTAAACAGCTATGCGAAGGGTTAGAAGCGGGGCTTGCACACCAAACGTTATTAGGTGCCACCGGTACAGGTAAAACCTTTACTATGGCCAATATTATTAGCGATTTAAATCGTCCAACAATAATAATGGCGCACAATAAAACATTGGCTGCGCAGCTATACGGCGAGATGAAAGAGTTTTTTCCTAAAAACGCGGTTGAATACTTTGTATCGTATTACGATTACTACCAGCCAGAAGCCTATGTTGTATCTAGCGACACATTTATTGAAAAAGATGCTTCGATAAATGAGCACATAGAGCAAATGCGTTTAAGCGCGACCAAAGCATTGCTTGAGCGTCGCGACACCATTATTGTGGCATCGGTATCGGCTATTTATGGTTTGGGTGACCCTAAATCGTACATGAAAATGATGCTGCTTTTAAAAGTGGGCGAAAAAGTCGATCAACGCGACATGCTACGCCGCCTTGCTGAAATACAATATACCCGCAATGATATAGATTTTAGCCGAGGTACATATCGCGTACGTGGCGAAGTAGTTGATATATTCCCAGCTGAGTCAGACACTTTTGCTGTACGTGTAGAAATGTTTGATGATGAAATAGAACGCCTAAGTATTTTTGACCCGCTTACCGGTGCAATTGAAAAGCACATAGTGCGCGCTACTATTTATCCTAAAACGCACTATGTTACCCCGCGTGAAAAAATACTTGGCGCTATCGAAAAAATAAAAGAAGAACTAAAAGAGCGACGCGCTCAGTTACTCAGTGCAAACAAGTTAGTAGAAGAGCAACGTGTAGCACAGCGAACGCAATACGATATAGAAATGATGACCGAGCTAGGTTATTGCTCGGGTATAGAAAACTACAGCCGTTATTTATCGGGGCGTACGCCAGGCGATCCGCCGCCAACATTGCTTGATTACCTACCTGATGACGCATTAATGATTATTGATGAATCGCATGTAACCGTATCGCAAATTGGCGCAATGTATAAAGGCGACAGAAGCCGTAAAGAAAACCTTGTTGAGTATGGTTTTAGAATGCCCTCAGCAATGGATAATAGGCCACTGCGCTTTGAAGAGTTTGAAGCTATAGCACCACAAACTATTTATGTATCTGCAACGCCTGGCGACTTTGAGCTTGAGCGCAGCGCAGGCGAAGTAGCAGAGCAAGTAATTCGCCCAACAGGGCTGCTCGACCCACTTATAGAAGTACGTCCTGTGGGCGATCAGGTTGATGATTTACTCTCAGAAATATACAAAAGTGTGGAGAAGGGCGAACGCGTACTGGTAACTACACTTACTAAACGTATGTCTGAGGATTTAACAGATTACCTAAGCGAGCATAATGTAAAAGTACGTTACTTACATTCAGACATTGATACCGTTGAGCGCGTAGAAATAATTCGTGACTTACGAGCTGGCGTGTTTGATGTGTTAGTGGGCATTAACTTACTGCGAGAAGGCCTTGATATGCCTGAGGTGGCACTTGTTGCCATACTTGATGCTGACAAAGAGGGTTTTTTACGCTCGGCTCGCTCGCTGATACAAACCATTGGCCGTGCTGCGCGTCACTTAGATGGCCGCGCTATTTTATATGGCGACAGAATTACAAAATCAATGGCAAAAGCCATGGACGAAACAGCGCGCAGGCGCGAAATTCAGCATGCATACAACGTTGAGCACGGCATAGAGCCTCATGCTCTGGCTAAAAAAATACTTGATGTAATGGATGTAGGCGAAGAAGCGGCCCCTAAAGACAACCTTAAACTTATTCGTAAAGAGTCTAAAAAGGTTCTTAGTGCGAAAGAAATTGCCGTGCAAATTAAGCAGCTTGAAACCAAAATGCATGCATACGCAAGCGACCTAGAATTTGAAAAAGCGGGCTCTGTTCGCGATGAAATACATGAACTACAACAACAGTTGATTAATTAAAAATGACAGCAAACTTTACACCTCTTATTACTGCGCTTGAAGACGCGCCAATTTTAAAAAATGAACTGTGTCGTGTTTTTCATGGCCGAGGCCATAGCGTCGAAGCATTAAGTCATATTAATTTAGACTTTTACCCGCCCAGTTTATTTTTGGTTTCGTACGACGAAATTGACGAGCAAACACTAAGCGAGCTCACCAATGTTGTGTGGCAGTGGGCACAAAAAAATCAGCCAGAGCTTATTACGTCACTTGTGTACCAGCAACGTGCTGGCGTACAAAGCCAAAACACCGTGGTTTATGGGCAATTACCTAACCCACATGTTGTAACCGAAAATGGCATTCGCTTTTTGGTTGATTTACAAAGCCGCCAAAATACCGGAATATTTCCCGATATGCGTAGCGGCCGTGAATTTGTAATGGCTAACAGCAAGCATGGCAAAGTGCTTAATTTGTTTTCATATACGTGTGGGTTTTCGCTTGCCGCCATGCAAGGCGGGGCAGATCATGTGATGAACATGGATATGAGCAAAGGCGTGCTTAAAGTCGGCAAGCAAAACCATCAACTAAATGGTTTTGAGCGCGGCGTAAGTTTTTTACCCCACGATATTTTAAAATCTTTTGGAAAACTAAAAAAAGCAGCCCCGTTTGATTTAATAATAGTTGATCCGCCAAGCTTTCAAAAAGGCAGCTTTATATTAACTAAAGATTATCAAAAAGTGCTGCGCAGGTTGCCAGAGCTACTTTGCGATACCACACAATTATTATTGTGTGCTAATAGTCCAGAGCTTAGCGAAGATGCGTTTAAAGCATTAATAAACGAGCACACCCAAGGCGCAATTGAATTTGTACAGCGCCTAGCCCCCACCGAGCGTTTTATTGAAGTAGACAGCGACAAAAGTTTAAAAGCGCTTGTCTATAAAACGCCACAAACACCTGCTTAAATGAAGCTCAGTAAACGCCTAACTGCCATTGATACATTAATTTCGCAGCATCACGATATTATTTGGGATTGTTGCTGCGACCATGGTTATTTAGGCATGGCGCTATTAAAACGCGCAGCTGCAAACCACGTTATTTTTGTAGATATAGTCGCCACTTTAATGAACGACCTAGAAGCGCAATTATCATCTATTAATAAATTACAAAAAACCTGTGATAAAAACCCGCAGTGGCAGGTCTTATGTCAGGATGTAGGCAAAATAGAAATTGCGCAAAGTAAAAGCCAAGTAGTTGTAATAGCAGGTGTTGGCGGTGAGCTGTTGTTAAGTTTAGTACAACAAATCATTGCTAATAACGCAGTTGAGCATTTAAATAATGTTCGGTTTATTTTATGCCCAGTGCATCACACTTATAAGTTGCGAGTGGGTTTAAAACAACTTGGTTTAGGGCTTGTAAGTGAGCAAATAGTTTACGACAACAAACGTTTTTATGAAGTGATTGAAGTGAGCTTTAGTACCAATATTGAGATTAGCCATACCGGCAACAAAATGTGGGACTTTGCTAGTACAGAGCACGCTATGTACCAACGACAACTCATAAATCATTATAATAAAATGCTCAATAAAGATAAGCCATACTATCAAAAAGTTATAACAGACTATCAAGAACTCACCGATAGTTAAAAAAGCCCAAAAGTAGGGCGTACATGTGATCTAATTACGACATTGACGACGTAATGTGTTCATAGTTTATATCGCACAACGCGAGTTTATTTGGTTTATTTATGTCAGATAACAAGAGTCAGATTAATCATTTGCTTAGCAATGAACAAAAATGGCAACACAGTTACGAGCAACCTATTTCTTATGCACCCCTTGTGCAATTGGCTAATAGTAATTGGGTGGTGCCACAGCATTTTTTACGTTACAAGCACACGCTTCAAAGCGTAAACGAAATTCTCGAGAGTATTGAGTTTTCGGCTCACTTTAGGGTGCTTGCTGCACAAAAAGGTGAAGAAATTTACCTGCAAGTAGCAGTGCTGAGCCCAGATAACTATCAAAAAAGTGCATCTGCAAATGAAGGCAAAGCCAAAAAGCTATTATTTGGCAGACGCTGGATAGTAGAGGAAAACTTACCTACCTCAGAGCTTATTCAAACCGCATTTTTAGCGTTAAAAGTAGCGCGAGAACATGAAGTAAGAGAGCTTTTTCAGTTAATGCAAAGCGGCGCAACAAGCACGCCATTTAACAATCACCACGACTTACCTGTAATGGCGCAAAACCCAGAACTTGTTAAAAGCGAAGCGGTTACAAGTAACGTTGACAAAGTGCTTAAACGTATTGTATTTGCAGGAAAAAGTATTGAACTTAAAAGTCAGCAGCAAATAGCCGAGCAACATTTATATACTGTTGAGCTGTTGTGTGAGGATTGCCAGCTTAGCGAGTTTAATAAAAAAACAATCGCGTTTTTAACAGCAAATCCATCCGCTAATAGCTTTTTACACGCCTTAATTACAGCATTAGTAGCCACAAGCAATGATTACGTAAACGAGCAGTTTAAATACAAAGGTTTTGCCCGCTTTAGTAAGCACGTAGTGGTTGAACAAATAGGTAACCTAAGTATCGCTATGCGCTCGCCAAGCACCGTAGGGCTTTGCTCTATGGGTAAGCAACACGCTAATCAGTTAAACTTTGAGATAGACAGTGGGCGAGCACCACAGGGCTGCGGGCAAGCTATTGGTGGGTTTTTAGCTGCTCACGGCATTGAGCAGCCAGAAAATGCACATTTATATCCAAATTACCTATAACAACTTAAAGTTTATTAATTTCATCTTTAACGTTAAAGCTTGAATCAGTAACAATAGCCTCAAGTGTTTGTACTCGCTCTTTTAATGCAAGCACTTGTGCGTTTGTTTCAGCTAATTGTTTATGGGCATCGCTGTTGTTGTTTTGCATTTTATGCTTAAACTCAAGATGCTTTTTATACATATCGTAAACTACTCCTGAGCCAACCGAAATTAGCACAATAAGTACAATCATTGTAGTTCCAGACATAACCTCATTCCTTATCATTTTATTATTCGTTTATGGTTAAAGTATAACCTTTAAGCGCTTTTGATAAAGCTGACAATTGTAACTTAATTTGTATACTTTATTTAATTCAGCTTTGAGCGTGTTCATCATTTATACACTTCAGATATTGTTTAATAGCTACTTAAATAAACATAATTAGCCAATACAGTGAGTTGCCATGTTAAATAATAAAATTCCACCGGTTATCGTTGTGCTGTTTTTTGCAGGCATAATGGCGCTTATTGCGCATTACAGTGTTATTGATTTCACCGCCTTTATTACCTACCTAGCAGCAAGTTTGGTCATTATTGGGTGTGTTTTTTGTATTGCAGGTGTGGCGAGCTTTAAAATAGCAAACACCACAGTAAATCCTAATAAACCTGAGCAAGCGTCAAAACTTATTACGGGCGGCATTTATAAAATTTCGCGTAACCCAATGTATGTGGGTTTTGCATTTATTTTAGCAGGGTGGGGTGTTTGGTTAAGTTCCTTGTGGGCGCTTTTATGTATTATCGGGTTTATTGCGTATTTAACGTTTTTTCAAATAATACCCGAGGAGCGTGCGCTCACTAAATTATTTGGTGAAGAGTTTACCGCCTATAAAGCGCGCGTAAAACGCTGGCTGTAATCAATACCATTGACTTAAAACCTGACAAACAAAAAAGGCTATCGATGATAGCCTTTTTTTGTTTGCAGCAATTGTATTACTAATTAATTGCGGCTTATTCGTATTCTAACGGGTCTGTAATGTTATTTAGTGCAAATGCTTCAAGGCGTTCTTGGCACGCGCCACATTTACCACAGGCCTTTTCACGGCCGTTATAACAGGTCCACGTTTGGCTGTAATCTAAACCCATTTCAATACCGTCGGTTAAAATACCAATTTTAGTATTATTTAAATACGGGCTAAAAATTTCTACCGCGTCGTAGTTCGCAATACGACACACATCATCCATTTTTTGCACAAATTCAGGACGGCAATCAGGGTAAATAGCATGATCCCCAGAATGAGCGCCGTAATAAACTTGGCTAGCTTTAAGTGATACCGCGTAACCAACAGCAAGCGAGAGCAAAATCATATTACGATTAGGTACAATCGTACTTTTCATGCTTTCTTCTTCGTAATGGCCTTCAGGTACGTCAATATCATCAGTAAGTGATGAGCCACCAATAAGTTGGTTAATCGCCGAAATATCAACAATTTTATGCGGAACGTTTAATTTTTCACACACACTTGCCGCTACTTTAAGCTCTTTTACATGACGCTGACCATAGTCAAATGAAAGGGCATATACATCATGGCCTTGTTGCAGGGCTTTATTTAATACGGTAAACGAGTCCATACCGCCGGAATAAATAACAACTACTTTTTGCGTCATATCTGTTTTGCTCTTAGTTTTAATAGAGGTTTATATCAGGGCGCGATATACTACACGGCCGCAGCTTAAATAACAATTTTTGCACAGCGCTTTTTGGTTTTTTAATAGTAGCAATTTGGCTGCTAGGTAGTAAGTGAGATCTCTTTTGTACAAAATTAATGAAGTGTTTGAAACCATTCAAGGTGAAGCTAGCTTTACTGGCACACCCTCAATATTTTTACGTCTGCAAGGCTGCCCAGTAGGCTGCTCTTGGTGCGACACCAAGCAAACGTGGGATGTTGATAATGTATATAAAGTATCGCTGGACGAAACCGTAGAAAAAAAAGCCGACTCAGATCATTGGGCTAACGCCAGTGCAGAGCAAATTTTAGCGTTGTTTCAATCACGTGGTTATACCGCAAAGCACGTAGTTATTACTGGCGGCGAGCCATGTATGTTTGATTTAAATCCAGTATGTAACTTATTACACGAACACGGCTTTAGTACACAAATAGAAACCAGCGGCACGTTCGAAATACTCGCCCCAGAGCAAACATGGGTAACGGTATCACCAAAAATCAATATGCGCGGCGGCTATGAAGTACTTACCAGTGCAATGAAGCGTGCCAACGAAATTAAACACCCCGTTGCCATGCAAAAGCATGTAGAAGAGTTAGAAGAATTATTTGCTAAAACAGGTGTTAACCCTAAGCTTGTTTATTTACAGCCAATTAGCCAAAAAGTATCAGCAACTAAACTCGCAATCGACACCTGTATTGCCAAAAACTGGCGCCTATCAATACAAGTACATAAGTATTTAGGAATTAGTTAAAGCCAGCTTAAAGTTATAGTACGTATGTTGGGTAGAGCGAAGCTAAACCCAACAAACCTCTACTTCCGCACCATTTTCTAATAACGTTTTATAATATTTAAATACGTGGATTGGATAAGCGAAGCACCACCCGACAACCCTAAAGCTCATATCTTCTTCGCTAATAGCCATAACTAGTTTACTATGCGCGACTTAAAAATATTCTACTACTTACCACTAGGCTTATATGTCCGCAAATGCGCTTTACACCGACCTTTCTGATTACTACGACTTAATGTGCGCAGATATAGATTATCAAGCCCAAAGCAATTCTATTCACAGGCTGCACCAAATTTTTGGGAATGGCGCAAATACCCATCTCGATTTAGCATGTGGCACCGGCCCGCATGTACGCCACTTTATTGATTACGGCTATAAAAGTAGTGGGCTTGATTTAAACCAGCCAATGCTCGATAAAGCAAAAGTTCGTTGTCCAGAAGCGCAATTTTCGTTGCAAAACATGAGTGAGTTTAAAGTAACCGAGCCCTTGGATTTAATTACCTGCTTTTTGTATTCAATCCATTACTGCGACGGTATTAATAAGTTAAAAGAATGCCTTGCCAGCGTACACAGCGCATTAAACGTAGGTGGAATATTTTGCTTTAACACGGTTGATAAAAACAAAATCGACAGCGATTCATTTGTAGAGCACACAGCAACAAGCGAAAATAGCTTCTTCACATTTCGCTCTGGCTGGCACTATAGTGGCAGCGGCAGTAAACAGTTATTAAAACTCAATATAGAAAAAACCACCGCAGACAAAACACTCGTATGGCACGACGAGCACCCAATGGTGGCTTTTAGTTATACCGAGCTCAAAGAAGCCTTAAAGCCGTACTTCGAAATCCACATGTTTGAACATGACTACGACAAAATAACCCCATGGGCAGAGCGCTCAGGCAACGCCATTTTTGTCTGCGTAAAAATTTAAGTTAAACACGTAGGTTGGGTAGAGCGCAGCGAAACCCAACGAGCTCCAACGAACTTCCAATACCACGCCCCCAATAACCCCGCATTATATATTTGAAAATGTAGGTCGGATAAGCGAAGCGCCATCCGACACAGTAACTTATTTAAGTTTCGGCGAATATGAATAGCTAATTAATTATGATGTATGAAGTCAATATTTGACCCCTATGGCTCTTCTATGGCTCTTTAGAAATACTATCTTCCTTAGCTACCCAAATTGAAACAAGCTCTTGAGCATTGACGTATTCTGGATTTTCAGCTAAAGAGGAAATAGCAACTTTAGCTTCTTCAATAGAAGTTAGCTTTAAATTGCTTCTGTTAAAATACGCAGTAAGCTTTTGTTCTTGTGTTTTAGTCATATTATCGTAGTTGTTTGCAACCCAATATACGATGTGGATCAATGCTTCTGTATGTTTATTTTCCATACGCAGTATATTAGCTAAATCTACATGCACTGTGGCATCTAGCGCAAGTACTTGTTTGGCAGTGAAACCTGCATTATTTGCATGTTTCATATATGACATTTTTTGTTTTTGAAGTAACTTCCATGCTTCATCAAATAACTTGTTCTTTATAGCAACTTTTGCATTTTTTTTCAGTGCTGCGGCTTTGCCTAAATAATCCTCAGTAGTAGTGCTACTACTAAACAATTCCCCTGTATATTTAGATTCTCTTAGTCCACTACGAGAAACTATCTTTGTATCAGGTTTTCTTATCTGCTTATTAATATCTCTTTTTTGCTTTAAAGCTATGAAATACAACAATAGAAAAGCCCCGAGTAGAACTAAAATAAAAATCACCATAATCTATCTTCCTTATATAGATATTATATTGAATATAAAATTGTTAAATTGAGTAAATGAATTGCAAGCAAAAAGTAAATTTAGCTCTTGGTACCGTCTGGACTTTTATTTAAATTTTCTACAACTTCTCTATAATGTTGCTCTTTCAACTTTTTACGTTCTTCTAACTCTATTTTTTTCTTAGGCAATATTTCACTTGGATCGCAATACACTGATGCTTCTGAAGGAGGTAGTCCAGCCAAAATTCTCAGCTTACTTGCTAATTCTAATGCTTGAATTCCTAATTCAGTATAATGAAAATGCCGAGCATCGAAGCCTTTGTCATAAGTTGGTAGATCATCATACTCAAATGCTGCTGATATTATTTCATTCGCATTTTCTATTTTATTCGGAAAGTTTAAAGTCTCATACATCAATTTGTGCGGTAGTGATTTCCATTCTACATCTAACTTATAAGGGTCAAAGCTTGGTGGTTCAACTTGTACAATCGCATAGCCGTTTTTATCATATTGACCACATACAGTTCCGTCATCATTAATTACATCTATGCAGCCATATACAAAACGATCAAGCTCACATACGACCCGAATAGAAAGGTATTCATATTCTTTTTTACGTTTTAAGTGTTGAAGATACCAATCTTTAAATATCCCTAAAACAAAACCAAGACAAACACCTATTAACCCATATGTGGCTTTATCCATAAATTCTTAAATCCTTTCAATAATTGCTAAATTTTTTTCTGACTCTATTAAGAACAATATTGTTGAAGCAGTCATATGCAGCGTGAACAATGCTAATGAAATGGGAATATCTACAGTCTGTAAACCAGCCCCATGAGAATCATTTTTGTTTCTTATAGTTGGTATACTACTTTCAAGCAATGTTCTTAAAGAAGTCAATTGAGATTGTAGATAATCTGGAAATAACTTATTTTCAAAGCATATTTTAATTAAACCACTAGCACTTGCTTTAGTTTTAGCTTTATTCTCAGAAGATTCAGTTGCATTTGCAGACGTGTCGTAAAGCCAACCTTGTTTATGAATGATCACTTTCATTACACTCTCAAAAGCTTTGTTACACTCAAGAATAGCAGTGCCATTTTCGCCTTTTCTATATGCTTCATGAGCCTTTAAAAACTCGGTTTCTGCACCTACATACTCTTTTTGATTAAGTAACCTTAAAGCTGGTACAACAGCTTCTGAGTGTATGATCTCAGAATCAATTCGGATAATTTCATTATTTAAGAATTGATAACCTACCGCATTTTCTTTGAGTCGAATATTTAACTCATTTATGGCTTTTTCAACTTCATCTCTATTGAATCTATCGTGAAAACTATTTATCCCTCTAAAAATCAGCTCAATAACGTCAAGATTCTGATTTATTTTTTGGGCTTTAGTAAAGAAATTTATAATTGCTAAACTTGGTTTATCTTTGGTCAATATATTATTATGTGGAAGTTCAAATACGCCCATTTCTCGACACAAAACATGATGAAAGTGTCCATATATTTGGTACACATGACCATTATTCCAATTTTCAAAGTTACCGATCACATCATTCCAGATATGAATAATTTGATTTTTCAATTTATCAGGCAAGTAGTCATATTGGTAAACATCAATTTGATCGCCATTTAATCTAGCTTGTCGTTTAGAGTAAGTTTCATAGGTACTCATTTAAATTCCCTCTTAAATTAACTTTTTAAAGACTTAATATTACACCAGTCATGTTTTTTCTTGCCGCCAGAATATGTAACAGCTAGCTTATTATCAAGTAATTGATTTGAAAGTGATACAGCATCTAAGAATACATCAGCCACTATTACTTTAGCTTCTCTTAGCTTTTGAACTGTGAATTGCTTTGCTTTCTAGCTAATATTTTTTCATTTTCACATTTTGCCCTTAACTCAGGCGTGTCGATATTAGCTACTCTAACACTTATATTCTCACCAAAAATTCAGGGCATATCACCATCAAGATTAACTCGAAATGTGTCTCCATCGTAAATACTTACAATTTCAGATACGTTCAAATCCCCATAATTTTTTGCTACTGACAATGGTACGAATAGAAGAGTTAAAAAAAATAGAACCAAAGGGGTCAAATATTGACTTCATACATCAAAATTATTGACTGCCTATTTATCCCTCGAACATGCTCTTACTTAATCGAAATATTTAATAACTAGCATAAAAAAAGCGTTGCCCTTGAGCAACGCTTTTCTGTATTTGTCTAATAGCTGGTAGCTAACTTACCAAGCTGCTGGCTTACTCAGCCGCTAGCTTATTCTGCTGCAAGATAATCCAAAACCACTTGATGGTGATCTTTAGTTTTAAACTTATCAAATAGGTGTTTTATTTTACCGTCTTGGCCTACTAAAAACGTTAGGCGGTGAATACCATCGTATTCTTTACCCATAAACTTTTTGTAGCCCCATACACCAAATGCTTCAGCAATGGCGTGGTCTTCATCGGCTAATAAATCAAAATTAAGCTCTTTTTTAGTTTCAAAGTTTTTAAGGCGCTTAATTGGATCTGGGCTAATACCTACAACGCGGGTGTTAAATTTGGCAAGCTGTGCTTGCTCATCGCGTAGGTTTTCGGCTTGTACAGTACAACCCGGCGTTGACGCTTTAGGGTAAAAGTACACAAGCACTTGTTGCTCTTTTAACAGCTCGCTTAATGTTACTGTTTCGTCGTTTTGGTTTTGTAGGCTAAAAGCGGGTGCAGTATCGCCAGCTTGTAATGGACTAATTGTGTTCATGTTTAGCATCCTTAACGAATTCGTTTAAAAATATAATCTACGTTTAGTGTGTGAGAAAGGCTCTCAAAACTAATTTTAAATTGATCTATATCTACATCAACAGGTATGTTGAATTCAAGTTCACAACGCATCTTTATGTTGTCTTCTTGGGAATAAGTGTCTGACTTAAGTGAGCAAATACTAATATTATTGTCGGCAAAAAAGCGCGTTACTTTGCTCAATGTGCCAGGGGTGTCTATGCCTGTATATTCTAGTGTGTAACCTGCACAAAATTCGCTAGGAGTATGACTTGCTGTACGCTTCATCATGGTTAGCAGGCCAAGTTCCATGGCTTTAGTGGGCAGTACGTGCTCTATGCGGCTTATTGCCGACATGTCGCCGCTAAGTAGCATTATGAAGGTAAATTCGCAGCCTAAAATAGCAATACGGCTGTCAATAATGTTGCAGTGGCAATCGCTAACCAGTTGGGTTAGTTCACTTACTATACCGGGTCTGTCTTCGCCAATCGCTGTTAAAACAATTTGATGATTTGAAAATGCAGTCATGAGTTCAAATACCTTGTTACTTGGATTATATCAACCGAGTTGGCAACACCAAAAATACACACGAGAAGTTGCACGGCGGCGAAGTTTAACACAAAAAGGGCTCTAAACTACAGCACACGCTAATTAAGCGCTTTTAAAGTGCGGTGTTTCTTGTTTTTACTGGCACGGGAAAGTACCATAGCTAAAATTTGCTTATTTGCGCTTAGTTGCTTACTAAGTTGAAGTGCTGAACTTTATTGCATTTAGGCAGCCAAATAATAAATGTAAAGTTAATATTGATTTTACACTGAACCAAATCGGTATTACCCACTCATATATTTGTTAAAACAATTAAAGGGTATGCTAAGGAGAAATATCTGTGCAGTATTGGATCCCAAAAGCACTTGCAGTAAGTGTATTGGTAAGTTTATCAGGGTGTAGTGTATTTATTAATAAGGCACATGACGAGCGTAATTATCGTACGCATGAGCCTGTAAAAGCACCAGCGTCGTTATCTCAACCAGCTCAAGACCCAGTTTATAAAATGGATGTAGGTCAATACGACAATAATCCTGAAGCTACAAATTACCGCCCACCGGCACAAGTATTAACAATTGCGAAAGGCAGTTGGGTAGAAGAGACAGATAAACAAGCGCGTATTTATTTTGATAAAAATGATGGCATTGCTGATTTAGATGAGTTTCTTTGGGATACGATTAAATCTGTCCTAGCTGATAATAATGCAGGAACTACTAAAGAAGATAAGCTACTTGGTATTATTGAAACTGATTGGTACTCAATCATTAAAACCGAAGAAGGTTTTTGGTGGTGGGGCGATGAAGTTAACGATGATTTAGAAAAGTTTAGGTTCACTATTGAAGAAAAATCACATCAACGCACTGCGTCTTTACGTGTAGAGCTGATTGATTTTAAAGGTGATAAAACGCTAACAGACTTACTCAAGCAGCAGCTAGAAGTACGTGCGCTTAACCAAGTAGTAAGCGAGTTTGATTACCGTTACCGTCAACTTGAAGTTGATATGCGTAAACGCCAAGGTATTATTTCTCTTGAAATGGGCTTTGATAATAAAGGTAATGCAGCACTTGTAACTGAGCAATCTTACGACGCTGTGTTTGACCGTTTCTCTGGGTTTTTAGAGCGTTTGTCGTTCTCTATTGTTGAAATTAACCCAGATACGGGCTTAATTACTGCAGATTATACTAAACCAGAAACAAGCGTTTGGGATTCAATTTGGGGTGATGACGTAGCTCAACTACCTATTGATGAAGGCCAATACCAAATTTTAGTAAGTAAAACTAAAGAAGGCGGTACTAGCTTAACGTGGATGGATGATAAAGGCGAAACGCTTGAGCCAGGTACTATGAATGGTTTACAACAAGCATTAGAAGCAGCACTCATTCAGCGCGGCATTAAAATTTAAATAATAATAAGTTTTACCACAAAAAGAGCGCTATGCTCTTTTTGTGGTTTTTATAGGTTAAACAATATGTCTCAGCTACCTGAACGTTCACACTATACGTGGCGCACTTGGTTTACTTTTTTGGTTCCTTCGTTAATTGGTGTGTTTTTATTTATGACACCCATTAGTACTTCGCAAGGGATGACCATTCCTATTGCCGTTATGGCAAAAGCGGTTCAAGCAATGATGCTTGGCTCTGCTCAAGCAATTATTACCCTCATTATTTGTATTACAGGGGTTATTTCTGTAATTACTAAAGTGTTTAAACCCGCCGCTATATGTAACTCACCTTTGTTAAAGCATTTATTTGATGTGAGCTGGACATGGCTGGTGGTGCGCTTATTTGGTATGGCGTTTGGTTTAATGACGTACTTAAGCCTAGGCAGCGAGATGATTACCTCGGCTAATACTGGCGCGCTGGTATTAAATGACTTATTGCCTGTGTTGTTTTCGGTATTTATTTTAGCGGGCTTATTACTGCCGCTATTAATTAACTTTGGTCTATTAGAGCTTGCTGGTACGTTAATGACCAAAGTAATGCGCCCTGTATTTGGTGTACCAGGTAGAAGCGCGGTTGACTGTACTGCATCGTGGTTGGGTGATGGCAGTGTGGGTATTTTGATGACTGCAAGGCAGTACGATCAAAAGCACTATACACAACGCGAAGCGGCTATTATTGGTACTACGTTTTCAGCGGTTTCAATTACATTTAGTTTAGTGGTGCTTGGGCAAGTTAAACTTGAATACCTATTTGCACCGTTTTACGCAACGGTATGTTTAGCCGGTATTGTTGCCGCTATTATTGTGCCGCGATTACCGCCACTGCGCTTTAAAAAAGACTTACTCATTGATGGCACTGAGCCAGATAGAGACGCTGAAACAATTCCGGGTCATAAAACTTTATTTGGCCATTCGTTAGATGTTGCACTAGCTAAAGCAGATAATTCAACGGGTGTTAAAGGCACTATAAAAGAGGGCGTACATAATGCGCTTGATATGGTGTTTGGTGTGTTACCTGTAGTAATGGCGGTAGGCACATTTGCACTGATCATTGCTGAGCATACGCCTATATTTCAGTATTTAGGTATGCCGTTTGTGCCATTTTTAGAGCTATTGCAAGTACCCGAAGCAGCCGCTGCGTCGCAAACTATTATGGTAGGCTTTGCTGATATGTTTATTCCATCAATATTAGCTGCAGGGACTATCGAAAGTGATGTAACGCGCTTTATTATTGCCGCAATGAGTGTAACTCAGCTTATTTATATGTCTGAGGTAGGTGCACTTTTACTTGGCAGTAAAATACCGGTAAATATTTTAGAGCTATTTATTATATTTATTTTGCGAACGCTAATTACTTTACCTGTTATTGCGCTAATGGCGCATTGGCTAGTAGGCTAAATTAGCAAAAATATATTTAGCGAATTGGTATTATTGAAAAAGCCCTGATTGATCAGGGCTTTTTTGTGCCTGTTGTATTTTTTATATTGGCGTTGGGCTTTATAAACTCCTGTTTTGCAGAGAGTCTAATCAGCGCAATATTACCAATGATAATGGCAAAAACAACAGCCACAATAATTACAATATGCCAAGTTTGCATCGCAGTATCACTTAATATTTAGTACGTTTAAGTGTGACCGCTTTGCGCTATAACAGCAATTAATTTACTCAAAAATACAACCAATAACCTTAAAAACGTCTCGCTACCGAAAGCGTTAAAAAGTTAAGCCCAGGGTTTGGCTCTTTAAAGCCTGCGTTTGAATAGTGAATAACGCGAAGGGCAACATTGGTGTGGCCAAAATCGGCTACAAGGCCTATGCGGTCTTCAAACTGGTAGTGAGTACTTATGTTTTTACCGGCAAACTGCGTTTCATCAATCAGTGATACACCAATGCCTGCTTCTACATAAAATGGGGTGTTGTTAAAACTAAAAGCAGGAAATTGCAGTACAGGTGACATAGCAAGTACTAGGTTTGATTGTGTTTCATCGCCGTGGCGGTATTCCCACATATTTACGCTGGTTTCAAAGTAAAAGCGTGCATCACCAATAAGGTTTTGCATACCAGGCGCATGATACTGATACGCAAGCTTAACGCCGTTTACGTTACCTTCGCCTTTGAGAAAGTCAACGGCATAACCGTGGTCCGATTGAGCAAAAGCAAGCTTGCCAAAAAGTGAAACTACTAATACAAAAGAGATAATAAGTGTTTTAAGTGACGTTTTCATAGGTGCCAAATGTTTGTTTGATTTAAGTTGATAACTAAATGATAAGGGCGGCCTGTTAACAATTACAATGAGGACAAAATGCCGGTTGTATATGAGCTGTTAATGGAGTTTCTAACTGCTTGAATTTATTTTATTTATTTGATTGGTGCTAATTGGGCATTAATAAGTTGCTTATTTGTGCCTTTTTTATTGCGTATAGTTCGCGTAAATTACAGCCATCTTAATCACACAGACATATACAATTATGAAACTCTTTAAACTATTCGTTTTAGCCACTGCTTTTTTTAGCAGTTCGTTATTTGCACAAGCTCAGCAATCACCAGATCAGTTACTTGAATCGGTAGCCGACAAGCTTTTTGCAGATATTGGCCAAGTAAACTCAAAAGGTACAGCCAGCAAAGACGCGATGGCTGCCATTGTTGAAAAACGTTTAATGCCACATATTGACGTTAAGTTTGTGTCGTTTAAGTTATTAGGTAAACACATTAAAGGTATTGAGCGCGAGCAAGCTGTTCAATTTATAGATGCAGTAGAGCATTACTTAACAGGCACATACGCCGGTGCACTAATGAAGTATACGGGTCAAAAAGTAGTATTTGAGCGTAATAACGCAAAAAGTGACTCTGAGTACGCAACAGTTAATACGCAAATTATTGAGCCAAATGCGCCTACTATCGACTTAAGCTTTAAGCTTCGTTTAGGTAAAAACAATGAGTGGAAAGTATACGATATTGTTGCTGAAGGCATTTCACTATTAAGTGCTAAACAAAAAGAGATTATTCAACGCATTTCTGATGTGGGTTTAGAGCAAGTTATTAGTGAGTTAAAAAGTAAATAGACTATTTGTCTGGCTCTGATTAAGCCCAACTCCAACCTCAAAAACGGCCAATTACTTATGTACTTGGCCGTTTTTATATTTTTGCTAAGGACAATAACAATCCACAGTAATACTTAATCATTTAGAACAACTAAATAACGAAATTTTTGCCTTGCTATCACACGGTTTTCTACCTCAAAATAAATCACTTAATTAAGCGAATTGTTATAATCCTAAAGGATTGTTGTTATTGCGTAATTTTGCGCTAGCAGCAAAACAAAGGTGTGCTAGAATATCGGCACTTTGATTAAGCGTGGTGTCAGCTTAAAACTGATATAACTTACCACCCCCAAGCCACACTGGAGTTGTGTTGTTTTAATGGAAAATGTACTGATTTGGCCAAAGGAATACCCATTACTTATTAAAGGACTGGTAGAACAAAACGGTGCCTTTATTTTAGATGCTTTGGAAGCTTGGCCTGCTTGTCGTTCTACAAATGAAGACGATGGTGTATGCACCACCGTGCTGCCACCTATTTATTATTTGGCATGGCTAACCCCGCTGGAGCCATTTGAAGAATGTTACTTTCAACATATCTCTGAATATGACGAAGACGCACAAGCGTATATTAGTGCGGTTAAAAGCCATTACTACGATAATGAATACACCCCTGAAAGCTTAGTGCTTATGCTGTGCCAGCGCCTTGAAAAATACGCAAGCGTGGCTGCACAAAATACCATAGATACGCCACTGTCTTTAGTTGATTTATTTTTTAGTAAACGCTACTTCACCTTAATTGAGCATGCGTTAAATAATAAAAGTAAACTCTCGGCAAAGGACACATTAGCGCTTTGGAAGGAAGTTGATTTTAGAGAGCGCCTAAGTGCGTTTATTCCAGAGTCTATTGCTGATTTAGATACTCTTTGTGAACTTGCCAGCGAAAAAGTGGCAGCGGGTAAAGACTATTTTACGCTGCTGACGCAGGTTTCTCCTGATGTTGACTCTGTTGTTCTCTTAGAAAAAGCTTTGCTTACTCATTTACGTAAAAAAACAGCTAAGCAAACAATGGCAATGCGTTTTATTGAGCAAGGCGCTACTGGTGTACTTGCTGATGAAAACAATAAAACAGCCTTTATGTGGGCGGCCGAAAAAGGCTTTGTAAATGTGGTTGAAACACTACTTGCAAAGCAAGACAAAAAAGCGACAGATAACTTAGGTAATACTGCGCTTCATTATGCTGTGTTTGCTAAAAATGAGTCGTTAATGGTGCTGCTTATTAAAGCCGGATACGATTTTAGAGCACGTAATAAAGAAGGTTTAAGCTGTTACCGTTTAGCGGTGAGTATTAAAGCTAATAACTTAGTTAAATGTTTAGAGCGTGACTTTGGTATTAAAGAACTTTCGCCAGAAGGGCAGTTCGATCGCATTAAAAAAGTGCATGTGCTACATGCTATTGTGACTATATTGCTGCCTTTACAGTTGTTCTTCTTTTTTGATGAAACCCTCTCAATTAAAAGTGAGCTGACGCTGGGTTTAACTATGACTGCAGTGATTTGTTTTTTCTTTGCGACTACATTAAAGCGCTGTGCGCTATATCCACATATTAAACACCCTTGGGGTTTATTTGTGCTTAGAGGCTTTTCGTTTATTAGCTTAATTGCTCAAATAGGGTTGGCGAGTATTGTGGTGCTAGCTGCCTTGAGCGATTTAGTTTAGCTAGTTTTAAACAGTTAATAAAAAACGCGCTTAAAGTAATTTAAGCGCGTTTTTTTGTATATAGCGTTTATGGTTAAGCCTTATTTACCGTGCTCATTTGCTGCTTTTTCTTCAGCTAATTCTTCTTTAAGCTTACGGATTTTTAAACCTTGTTCTTGTCCGCGATGTCTTGCGTAGTAAGTACAACCAATAAACATAGATGATGCAAATACCAGCTCTAACAACACCCAAATTAATTCATCTGGCGCTGCCCACAGCATGGTAAGACCGTGGATAAAATAAAGCATTACAATAAAGTTAGCCCACGCATAGGTGTATGTGTTGTCTTGAATTATGCCTCTTAGCGGCAGCAGTAAAGGAATGATAGGAAAAAACAATGACACCCAACTAGTATTACCGTCTAGAGGGGGTACAAAATACATCCACAAAGGAATCAGAATAAGTAAACCAACATAGCCAAATAGTGCTGCACGTTGAAATTTTACCGTAATCGGCTTTTTAGCTGGACTGTCAGCTGTAGTCATTTAAGTTTTCTCGCAATGTGAGTAAGGCGTTTACCAACGCTTTGGCATATTTTAATTTCGTCTTTGCTTAGCTGTGCACTGTTAGCGCTGCCAGCGACGTGTGTTGCACCGTATGGTGTTCCACCGGTTTGTGTTGCAAGTAGTTCGGGTACATCGTACGGCACGCCCATAAGCACCATGCCGTGGTGTAATAGTGGCAAAGATAAGTTAAGTAAGGTTGCTTCATTTCCACCATGCATACTACTTGATGATGAAAATACACACGCTGGCTTATCGATTAATTGGCCTTTTAGCCACAAGTCGCTGGTGGTTTCCCAAAAGCTTTTTGCTTGAGAGGCCATCATGCCAAATCGGGTTGGTGTACCAAATGCTAAACCATCGCAATTTATTAAATCATCTTTGGTGATCACAATATCGTGCGCATTTTTAGCCACAAAGGTGCGAAGTAGTGCACTAGCACCTTGTTGCTCTATCGACTCTGCTATCTCGTGAGCCATCGCTTCAACTGAGCCATGGCTTGAGTGATAAAGCACCACTATGGTTGCACTCATTATAAAACGCTTAGTACGTTTTCTGGTGGACGACCAATCGCTGCTTTATTGTTATTAACTACGATAGGGCGTTCAATCAATTTTGGGTATTTAACCATAGCGTTAATAAGTGCGTCCTCATTTGTTTCATCTTTCAAATTAAGCGCTTTGTAGTCATCTTCTTTTGTGCGCATCATTTCACGTACGGATGAAAAACCAAGTTGGATTACAAGCGTTGAAATTTGCTCGTGAGTAAGAGGGGTTTTTAAATACTCTACAACACTTGGCTCTATCGCTTTACTTTGCAGTAGCGATAGCGTTTCGCGTGATTTAGAACAACGTGGGTTGTGGTAAATAGTAACAGACATAAAATGATTCCAAAGTGTGAATTGCGTCTATTTTAGGGTAAGCGCTTGCAGACTTAAAGTCTTGCAAGCTCTTTTTGTAAAAGTCGATACTGGGTAAGTAGTGCTTTTAAACGTTGTTGCTTTACAAGTTCAGTTGGCTCTACGAAGTTAAGTGCTTTTTGTACTTCGTCTGCGGCTTTTAAATAAGCACCGTATTGAGCCAATACATCGGCGTTCGCTTCGTGATATGAGGCTAATTTATCTTGTTTTTTATACGCATCAGCAAGAAGTTGCTTGCCTAGGTTATGAGCTGGCTTTTCGAGTAAAAAACTCTTCAAAATATTTTCGGCTAGTTCATATTGCTCAGCTTCAAGTGCTGCGTTGGCATAGTTAAGCGTAATCACCTGATTATTAGGGCGATACTGATTTAAATCAGCTAAAAATTTTACGGCTTCATCTGCCTTTTTTTGCGCGATGAGTAAATCGGTATGGGTATCTATATAAAATAGGTTTTTAGGATCGTTTTTTAAAAGCTCATCTAGTATTGGGGCTGCTTCATCAAGCTTTTTTTGATCAAGTAAGCTAATAGCTAAACCGTACTTTAAAGCGGTGTTATCGTAGCTATTTTCGCGAAGTCGTTTTCTAAATAGGTCTTCGGCGTTTTCTGGTTTGTTGTCGTAGCGTGCAAGCACGCGGCTTTTAGCTAAATTAAACTCAAGACTGGCATTCATATGACGCACAGGAAATTGCTCTGCACGCAAACGTACATCAGATACTCGGCTCTCTGGTAATGGGTGAGTAAGTAAAAACGCAGGTGGTTTATATTTATAACGAATTTGCGCGGCAAGTTTAGTTAAAAATTCGCTCGATGCACGTGCATCAAAGCCTGCATTGTTAAGCGTTTGCATGCCTATGCGGTCAGCTTCTTGCTCGGCTGAGCGACTATGCGTTAACTGACTAAAAGCAGATTGTGTTTGGCTGGCAGATATAATCGCAATACCCGCATCTGGTGCAACAACGGTTGCTAATATTCCGGCTATCATACCGGCAATAGTCAGCGCGCTGTTATCTTGTTGTTGCTGTATTCTTCGCGCTAAGTGGCGCTGTGTTACGTGAGCTATTTCGTGGCCAAGCACTGAGGCAAACTGGCTCTCGTTATCGGCTTGAGCTATTAACCCTGTGTGCACACCAACGTGTCCGCCATAAAAGGCGAAGGCATTTATTTCTGAGTTGTTTATCCAAAAAAACGAAAACGGAAAGCGCACGTCATTAGCATTAGCAACGAGTTTACGGCCAATAGTTGTGAGGTATTCATCAAGCACTGGGTCATTTATTACTGGTGATGAGCCTCGTATTTGCATCATCATTACTTCGCCAATGGCTTGTTCTTTTTCGAGTGGCAGTGCTTGTAATGCAGATGTTCCTAAATCAGGAAGCGTAAAGTTGGTTTGCGCTTTTAAAGGTTCGCTTATTAATAAGCTAAACGTAAGCGCAGCACTACATAAAGTGATAAATGCTGATTTTAGCTGCATTTTATTCCTTGTTAATTTGTTCGCCAATTGCAATTTTGGCTATGTCTATTTCGTCACTGCTTGCACGACTGTCTTTTTCGCACAATTGGTATAGTTCTTTTATTGTGACTCCATCAAGCTTTACAACGTTCAATTCTCGCTGCAAAAAAGTAATAATTTTATGTACTACTTTGTGTGCATGTAAAATAATGGCTTTATCTGCTTTGTCGCCTCGTTCAAAATAAAAGCCAATAAACTTATGTAACTGACTTATTCTGATCAAGTTTTTCATTGAATGTGGGTCCCACACTCTAAACTCCATAAAGCGATTATTTTTTATGTATTGATCAACAATAACATCTTTAGCATAAGGCTGTGCCCATAGCTCAAAGCCTCTGTCGGTAAATACTTGGTGCAGCGCAATACGTGGCTTATATTTGGTATGTATTTCACCTAAGTTATCTTCATAGCCTTCTAATAAATCTAAGTTCCAATTGCGTTTATCTAAAAGTTGTTTAACTGCATTGTCGAACCCATGATCTAAAATTCCTTCTGATTCGCTTATTGATGAGGCAACAAGGTGATAAAAAGGAGGTAGTTCGCCCCAATTAATCTGCTTTTTAAACCAATTAATCTCTTTGAGTGTTGGATTACTTGGTAGTTGCGCTTTATTATGCGTGCCAGGCATTAACTTATCCTTACTGCTAGTTATGTTATAAGGATAAACTATTGCAGGAATTGTTTTAACAAAAAGTTACAACGGTTTGAGTATATAAATACGTAGACCGTAAATATGCGACTTATTATTCATTTACTATACGGATAAAGTAGTTATGGTAGAGCGCGATTTAAAAGAGTTTAAGTGTCCTCAGCAATTTGTGCAGTTTAAGCTTGCGCTTCGAAGTGCACAGTCATCAAAACAATGCATCACTTTTAGTCTTAATAGAGGTGAAAGTGCGAACGACATTGAACGTTTTTTGCAAAAAAATGCTTATAGTTACAATTTTGATAAACAACGTGGGTTGTTATTAGTGGAGCCATTACATGTTTGAATACGTAAAAACATGGTACGAAAGGAAGTTCTCGGATCCTCATTCGTCTACCTTATTATTTTTATTATTGGTATCAGTTGCCTTACTTTACTTTTTTGGCGCGTTAATTGTTCCTGTGCTTGTTGCACTGGTTATCGCTTATTTACTAGATTGGCCGGTTGTTCATTTAGAGCGTGTTGGCTTAAAACGTTTTACTGCAACAATTATTGTAATGTTGATATTTATTAGCATTATGCTCACTCTTATTTTAGTTATTGGCCCAGTGCTTTGGAAGCAAACCAGTAACTTAGTGCAAGAAACACCGCATATGCTAGAGCAGGGGAAGTCTTATTTAATGGCTTTACCTGAACAATACCCAAGTTTAATTAATATAGAACAAGTACAAGCTATTGTTGCAACCGTAGAAGCTAAAATTATTGAGTTTGGCCAAGCGGTATTATCGTTTTCACTTACGTCTTTAAAAGATGTTGTTGCTTGGCTTATATATTTGGTACTTGTGCCGTTACTGGTGTTTTTTATGCTTAAAGATAAGCTGGAGCTGACAGGGAGTATAGCTAAACTGATCCCGCAGCAACGACGCTTGATTTTACAAGTGTGGAACGAAATGAACCAACAAATTATGAATTACATTCGCGGTAAAGTATTCGAAATTTTAATTGTTGGTGGTGTGTCTTTCATTGCATTTACTGTTTTAGATTTGCGCTATGCAGCTTTACTTGGTGTGCTTGTTGGCTTTTCGGTATTAATTCCATTTATTGGCGCGGCACTCGTCACTATTCCGGTAGCGGCAGTTGCACTGTTTCAGTTTGGATTAGAAACGCAGTTTTGGACCATTTTAATTATTTATGGAATTATTCAGGCGCTTGATGGCAATGTACTTGTACCGCTGTTGTTTTCTGAGGCAGTTGATTTAAATCCGGTATTTATAATTGTCGCGGTATTATTTTTTGGTGGCTTATGGGGATTTTGGGGTGTATTTTTTGCCATCCCGTTGGCCTCATTAGTAAAAGCGCTAATAACAGCTTGGTCGTCAACGCACGAAGAGATCAGCAAAGAGCTCAGTGAATAGTTAAGCAAACAGACTTTTAGTATAAAAAAGCATAGTAAACGCACCTCTAGTGCTAATTGATTATTACTCATTACGTGTAAATTTATGTACTATTGGTAATAAGATATATTTTTTAGTAATAAGGTGCGTTTTTTAATGTCTGAGTTTTTATTGCACGATGAGCCAGTAAAACAAGTTTACCTTGATGCAAATGCAACGACCCCTGTGTTGCCTTGTATTGCTGATGTTGTTTCTCATACCATGCAAATATGTTTTGGTAATCCTTCAAGCCCGCACATCACAGGTATTCAAGCCAAGCATTTATTAGAACAAACACGTCAAAAGGCACGCACGGTTATTGGTGCAACTAATGGCGATATCCTATTTACCTCTGGTGCAACGGAGGGTATTCAAACTGCGGTGGTTTCTACATTAATTAATGCTAAAAAGCAGTCTATTAAAAACCCTGTATTATTATATGGCGCTACTGAGCATAAAGCGGTGCCAAATACACTCAAGCACTGGAATAGCGTACTTGACGTTAATGCTGAGGTGCTTGCTATTCCGGTTGATAGTAACGGTATTTTAGATTTAGATTTTATCGCAGAGCATATTAATAACGCTTTGATGATTTGCACCATGGCCGTTAATAACGAAACCGGTGTATATCAAGATTTACCCGCTATAGAGCAGGTAATTCGTAGCCGTAACAAAAATGTATCGTGGATGGTGGATTGCGTGCAGGCACTCGGTAAACAAGCGCTCGCACTGAGTAATACAACTATTGATTACGCTCCTTTTTCGGGGCATAAGCTTTACGCACCTAAAGGTATTGGCTTTTTATATATTCGTAGTGGCAGTGCGTACACACCTTTTATAGCGGGTGGCGGTCAAGAAAGTGGAATGCGTTCAGGCACCGAAAATCTACCCGGTATTGCAGGGTTAAATAAACTATTTAGTATGTTGCTTGATAAATCAGACGATACATTTAAACCAATTAGCATACTTAACTCTTATCGAAGCCAGTTACAAAGCGCGATAAAAGACACCTTTGGCGATATTACATTTAATCATGATTTTGCTTATAGCGTGCCTACCACACTTAACTTTGCGGTAAACGATTTAACGAGCAAAGAAGTGATTGATTTATTTGATGCTGCGGGCATTCGCGTAAGTGGTGGCTCGGCTTGTAGTACAGGCGCATCAACAAGTTTTGTTTTAGATGCAATGGGTGCAAGTAAGTGGCAAAGCGAAAATGCGATTAGGCTATCGTTTGGACCTGCTGCAACACAACACGATATTGATGATGCTTGTGTGCGTATTCGCGCTCTTAAAGCAATACTTCAGGCTAACTGTTTAATTGTATCTGATAGCACTACACCACAACAAGAAGTGTGCGCACTTGGCCTTACTCAGTTTAGGCACCAAGGAGCATGTAGTTGGCTTTATGTAAGCGATGATAAGCGTGCAGTTATAATAGACCCGATTGTTGAGCTTATTCCGCGCTTTGAAAAAATAGCCAATACACAAAACTTAACTATATCAGCGGTGCTTAATACTCATCTGCATCAAGAGCGAGAGTCAGCGACTAATTTATTAACCAGCGTTCTTGCATCAAGAGTTGTAAAAGGTGAGGTTGATGCTTTAGGTTGGCCACTAAATGCAGAAAGTATTAGCTTAGCAAATGACGTACTTGAAAAAATAGCGACACCTGGGCACAGCAAAGATAGCGTAAGTTATTTATTAAAAAATATTAATGGCGAAACGCGTTATTGTTTTTGTGGTGATTTAATTTTGCCTGCAGGACTTGGCAATACATCGCTTATAGGTGGGGATGCAAAAGCAATGGCACGCTCTATTTTAGCAATAAGCGAGCAACTTAATAGCACCAGCATTATTTGCTCAGGGCACGACTATCAACAATGTTTTGCCATGAACTGGGCTGTACAACAAAACCAAACGCCATTACTCAATGCGTTAGTAAGCGGCAGTATTTCAGTTGATGAATTTACAATACAAAAGCAGCAGTACGACGCTTCAAAGCAAGTAAATAACACGCAATTGTGTGGTTATGTAAATGCATTGCCTGAGATTGATACACAGCAATTAAATTTTGATGACGCTAAAGCAATGTTAAACACCATCGATGCATATTTAATAGATACTCGGGAGCCGTATGAACATGGAGCAAATAATGTTGCTCAGTTATTTAATACACTAGATGAAAAAACATTAAATATACCGCTTAGCAGAATGGCAAATGCGGTGTTTGAAGGGCAGTTAAGTAAAAATAACAAATATATTTTATTATGCCGCAGTGGTAACCGCTCAAAAATTGCTGCGAGCAATTTAATGCAGCTAGGGTACAAAACTGTTTATAACCTAAGTGGTGGGCTAGCGCTTAGTAATTAAGCAAAGATTGTAATTTATACAAAATCGGCTTTAGAGCCGATTTTTTGTTTTTAAGGTTTATTTGTTTGCAAGGCAAACAATTACAGTAATTAGTGAATAACTATGAAAAGTAATTAGCAGCGCTTATAAAAATTCATTAATATTTCATTTTGATTGATTAAGCTATGCCGTTGCCTTTAAAATTACAGGTAAATTAATTTATAAAATTTTTATGATACCGGTGTCAAAAGCTAAAAATTGCGTTATCATCTGCACATAAAATTATAAAAATAGCACTTTTTTTGCATTTTTAGTTATACTATTTGCGCTTTAATTTAGTGTGAATAAGTAGTATTAAGAGTTTTGCTTTTATAAAAAACATTTTTAAATCAATTGATTGAAAAAAATAGAGGATATTTCCATGTCTAACCGAGCGCAACTAGCAAGTTGGCAAGCACTAGAACAAAGTGCAGCTAAGATGAAACAAACACATCTAAAAACGTTATTTGCACAAGATGACACGCGCTTTTCTCAGTTTTCTACTCAAGTACCAGGCGTATTATTCGACTATTCTAAGCAACTTATTGATAACGATGTTTTTGCTAACTTAATGTCGCTTGCTAAAGAATGCGATATTGCATCGTGGCGCGATAAAATGTTTAGCGGTGAAAAAATAAATATCACTGAGGATCGCTCAGTTTTGCATACGGCACTTCGTAATCGTGCTCACACTCCATTAATTGTTGATGGCGAAAACGTGACACAAGCCGTAGACAACGAGTTAGCTAAAATTAAAGTGTTTGTAGAAAAAGTTCGTAGCGGTAAATGGTTAGGCTATACCGGCAAAGCGGTAAAAGATGTTGTAAGTATTGGTGTTGGTGGCTCTAACCTTGGTCCACAAATGGCAACTGAGGCATTAAAAGCACTTGCTGATGATACGTTAAATGTTCACTACGTATCTAATGCTGACGGTGTACAAATTTCGTCTATATTAAAAGCCATTGACCCTGAAACAACATTATTTGTTATTTCTTCAAAAACATTTACTACGTCAGAAACCATGACAAACGCAAAAACGGCGGTTGACTGGTTTTTACAAACAACAAAAGATGAAAGTACAATTGCAAAGCATTTTGTTGCAGTAAGTACAAATTTAGAAAAAACGGCAGCCTTTGGTATTAGCGACGAAAACGTATTCACTATGTGGGATTGGGTTGGTGGTCGCTTTTCACTTTGGAGTGCGATAGGCTTACCAATTGCTTTATATTTAGGCTACGACGCCTTTGAAGCAATTTTAGAAGGTGCGTTTGAAATAGACGAGCACTTTAAATCTGCGCCGTTTGAGCAAAATATACCATTAATTATGGCATTGCTTAGTGTATGGAATACGAGCTTTTTAGGTTATACAGCGCAAGCTATATTACCGTACGATCAAGCACTGCATATGTTGCCTGCGTATTTACAGCAAGGCGAAATGGAAAGTAACGGTAAACACGTTAACTTTGCAGGCGAAACGGTACCTTATACTACAGTTCCAATTATTTGGGGCATGACGGGTATTAATGGTCAGCATGCCTTTTATCAGTGTTTACACCAAGGTAATGTAATTGTACCTGCAGATTTTATTGCATCAGTTAAGCCACAAGTGAATGTTGATAAGCATCACGATATTTTATTATCGAACTTCTTTGCACAAACAGAAGCGATGATGAGTGGTGTAGATGCAGCGCAAGTTACAGCTGATTTAACCGCTAAGGGTAAATCGCAAGCAGAGATTGATGAGTTATTAAATCATAAAATTCATCAAGGCAATCGTCCTACAACGTCTATGCTATTAGATACAGTAGATGCTAAAACAGTGGGCCGTTTAATTGCACTGTATGAGCATAAGATATTTTGCCAAGGCATTATTTTAGAAATATGCTCGTTTGACCAATGGGGTGTAGAGCTGGGTAAAGGTTTAGCATCTAAAATTGAGAGTGAACTCACTGATGATAGCGTGAAACACGCTCATGATAGTTCTACAAACGGCTTAATGGCGTACTATAAACAAAACCGTACGCAGTAAAAAATTCGCTTACGCAAGTAAGTAAACCGAGTACCTTTGAACGGGTAGCGCTGGAGTGCTTAGGGTCTGTATTTTTGTGAGAGGAGATACAGGGCCCCTAAGGCTCATTTAATAAGCGCAATGATAAACAATAATAATAAATCATCGATACAGAACAATTCAGCAGGCTTTTATTTAAATACAGCTATAAAAGCCATCTAATCTAGCAATAAATAGGCATACCCGCGCATTTACAAAATGTACTGGGTATCATAACGTAGAGAGTAACTATGCTTAATCCTTTTGATATTATAATTTTTGGGGGCGGTGGTGATCTTGCGTTACGCAAATTGCTACCCGCAATGTACAGAGCATATCAAGAAGGTAACTTACCTGAAGGCTCACGTATCCTACCAACAGTGCGCGAAGAATCGAAACGTGCTGAATACATAGAAACAGCGCATAAAGCATTACAAGAATTTTTAAGCAAAGGTGAGTTTAACGCTAAAGATTGGAAAGCGTTTTCTACTTTTTTAGTGCCAGTGGTAAGTAATGTTACAGAAGCAGACGACAACTGGGATGTGCTAAAAGGCATTTTAGATGAGCACGAAAGCACTAAGTCTCGCGTGTTTTACTTATCGCTTCCGCCTGCTGTTTACGGCACATGTTGTGAAATATTATCGACTAAAGGTTTAATTACACCTACATCACGCGTTGTTGTTGAAAAGCCAATTGGTTATTGCGGTGATTCTGCTGAAGCAATTAATGGAAAAATTGCAGAGTTTTTTAATGAAGAACAAATTTTCCGTATTGACCATTACTTAGGTAAAGAAACAGTACAAAACTTAATGGCGCTGCGTTTTTCAAACTCATTGTTTGAAAATATGTGGGATGCTAAATCTATTGATAATATTCAAATTAGCTTGTCAGAAACGGTTGGTCTCGAAAGCCGCGCTGGTTTTTATGATAAAGCCGGTGCACTTCGTGACATGGTTCAAAACCACTTATTACAACTACTTTGCTTAGTTGCAATGGAGTCGCCTAATAAGCTTAACGCTAACAGCATTCGTAACGAAAAACTAAAAGTATTAGAAGCACTTCGCCCGCTTGTAGATGGTGATGTTGATGAAAATATTGTTCGTGGTCAATACGTACCAGGTGACTTAAACGGTAAAATTGTACCGGGTTACTTAGAAGAGCTAAATGAAGGTTCTAGTAAAACAGAAACGTTTGTAGCTATTCGCGCGCATATTGATAACTGGCGCTGGGCAGGTGTTCCATTTTACCTTCGTACGGGTAAACGTATGGCTAAGCGCTGTGCAGAAATTGTGGTTGAATACAAAAAAGTATCTCACAATATCTACGAAGATAACGTGGGTAATATCGAGCCAAATCGTCTTGTTATTCGTTTGCAGCCAGAGGAAACAATTCAACTAACGCTTATGTCTAAGCGCCTTGATAATCTTCAAATGCAACTTGAGCCAGTAACAATGAATATTGAGCTTTCACAAGCTTACAGCAATGGTTTCCACTCAGATGCGTACAAGCGTTTAATGCTTGATGCCGCTGCTGATAACCCGTCGTTATTTATTCACCGTGATGAAGTTCGTCAAGCGTGGAAGTGGATTGATCCAATCATCGACCGTTGGCAAGACAAAGGCAAGCCAGCGCTTTACCGTGCTGGTAGCTGGGGACCTGATGATGCTGATGAATTATTGGCAGAAAACAATCATGTATGGTTTAACACAGGCGATAAGGTATAAGCATGGCAACACTAGTTGAAAAGTTTTTTGATGATAAAGACGCGTTAACAGCTGAGCTTTCTGCAACGCTTGAGCAATCATTACGTGATGGCATTAAAAACGATGGCCGTGCTGTATTAATGGTGTCGGGCGGCTCGTCTCCTGCGCCCGCTTATAAGCATTTATCAACGCTTGATTTAGATTGGCAACATATTGATGTTGCTATGGTTGATGAGCGTTGGGTAGACCCAAGCCATGAAAAAAGTAATGAAGCATTTATTAAAAGTACTTTATTACAAAATCATGGTAGTGCTGCCAACTTTATTACTATGAAGAACGCTGCAGTAACGGCTCAACAGGGCGTACAAGAGTGTGAAGCGGCTTATAGCGAGCTAAAAAGCCCATATGATGTAACTATTTTAGGTATGGGCCCAGATGGCCATACAGCGTCGTTATTCCCAAATGCAGACGGTTTAGAGCATGGTTTAACAACTGAGCAAACAGTATGTGCAATTAATGCGATACAAAGTGAAGTAACCGGTAGTATTACCGAGCGAATGACGCTTACGTTAAATGCCATTGCGCAATCTAAAGTGGTTAAGCTTTTAATTAGCGGTGAAGAAAAACTCGCTGTTTATAAGCAAGCAAAAGCGGGCGGCGATGTGAATGACATGCCACTACGCGCTGTGCTTAACCATCCAAGTATCAATATTGAAGTATATTGGGCACCTTAATTTAGATGCCAATTTAACTTTTAAAGGCCGCTTATATAAGCGGCCTTTTTTATTTGCTTAAATTTAAGCCTAAACACTGCAAAAAAATAGCTTTGAACTGTTAACCAATGTTAATGAATAACTTTGTTTTGTATTAAAATCAACCACGAAGTGTGTTGTTTTTGAACAAAATTTATGAGTTTGAGCTGTATGTTTTTTAGCAACGTTCAGATTTAGTTAAATTTTATTTTTTCATGGTTGTTGTCATAAAAGTTTCCCTTCCTTTTTTAGCTCAAAAGCATTAGCCTAAAGGCATTAACAATGAAACATATAAATTAAAATAAACGGAGCAGTAACATGGCGGAGCAACAAGTACAGCCTTTACACAACGAAAAACATGCCAACACTAAAATTCAAAACGGCATCAATGTAGAATTCATGAAAACTCAACACTTAGTGCCAGTAGTTGCACATGAGTTTGCACGTGTAGCAAACGAGTTTCCAATGTCATTCGTTAAAAATAACGAAACAGGCACTTTTCAAGCAGTTGCTATGTTTGGTTTAGAGCCAGGCGAAAACCTTTTTGTAGAAGATGGTAAATGGACTGCAGCATTTGCACCTATGGCATCTACTCGTTACCCACTGGGTTTAGTTAAACACCCAGATCAAGATCAATACGGTATCGTAATTGACGAAGCAAGTGCGCTTGTTGGTGAAGACGAAGGTAACGCATTATTTGAAAACGGCGAAGAAACAGATTACCTAAAACGTCGTAAAGAAGCGCTAGTATCATTTATTGAGTTTTCTCAAGTAACTGAAGCGTTCACTAAATTCCTTGCTGATAAAGAGCTACTAATTGCGCAAACGCTAACAGTAGACATTAAAGGCGAGAAAAAAGACATCAACGGTATTTACCTTATCGATGAGAAAAAACTAAACGAGTTAAGCGATGCTGATTTCTTAGAGCTTCGTAAACGTGGTTACTTAGCACCAATTTACTCGTTCTTAACGTCTACTCACCAAGTAGCACGTTTAGCGCGTTTAAAAGCTAAACAAGCTTAATTACAAACACGTAAAGTTTTAAAAAGCGCCTTAAGGCGCTTTTTTTATGCCATTAAACTCACTTTAGTTGAAATTAAGTCCGTAACCATTCACATTAGTTTATAACTTCCCCATAAAAGAACTCATTATGAAAACACCATTATTAGCGATTTTTGCGAGCAGCTTTGTTGCTTTAAGTAATAGCGCAGTAGCTGCAGAGACTCCTTTTGCCATTGCGATTCATGGTGGGGCAGGGACAATTGAAAAAGCACGATTTACACCCGCTCAAGAAAAAGAGTATCGGGCAAAATTAACAGAGGCAGTAGAGACCGGTTATGAAGTATTACACCAAGGCGGCGAAAGCTTAGATGCGGTGATTGCAGCAATTGCAGTATTAGAGCAATCCCCTTATTTTAATGCAGGGCGTGGAGCGGTATACACCTACGATGGCGGGCATGAGCTTGATGCATCCATAATGGATGGTCGAAACCGTGAAGCAGGCGCAGTTGCGGGTGTAAAGCATATTGAGAGCCCAATTAACTTAGCGCGTTTGGTAATGGATAACTCTGTACATGTAATGCTTAGTGGGCAAGGCGCTGAAGAGTTTGCTAAAGAGCAAGGTGTTGAGCTTGTCGAAAATAACTTATTTGATACCGAGCCTCGCTACAAAGCGCTTTTAAAAGCAAAACAAAAATTAGATAAAGCCAAAGCAACCAGTAAAGAGTACCAAGCCGCGCACAAAGCATTACCTAACTCTTACAAAATGGGCACGGTTGGCGCAGTGGCGCTTGATAAAAATGGTAATTTAGCTGCAGGTACATCAACAGGTGGTATGACCGCAAAACGTTATGGTCGTGTGGGGGATGCGCCGGTAATTGGGGCCGGAACATTTGCTGAAAATGAATCGTGCGCGGTATCGGCAACAGGGCATGGTGAATATTTTATTCGCTATAACGTAGCAAGCGATATATGTGCGCGAGTTAAGTATCAAGGTAAAACCATTGCTGAGGCAGGGGATGAAGTTATACACGGCGTGCTTAAGCCTATTGGTGGCACTGGCGGCGTAATTATTATTGATACAAAGGGTAATATTAGCTTACCGTTTAATACCTCTGGCATGTATCGGGCAAGTAAATCGAATACGCAAGCGACCTACGTGGGCATTTTTAGTGACGAATAAGCCAACGTCATTTAATTTATTCAATGTAGTTAGCCCTGAAAATAATTGTTTAAAATAAATTTATTATTCACAGTTTAGTTCAATAGCAGCGTTTATATAACAAACAACACCGCGTTATGCATTTTGTAGGATTAACCCCAGCCGTTTAATTTGATACAATTACGGCTCTTTAACTAATTTTATAAGGTATGCGGGTGGTAAACCTAGGTCAGTTGTTTGGCGAGCTAAAAACGTGCTTAAAAAAAGATCAATTCATTTTCAAAAAACGCTTACATGGCGTAAAAAAAATAACCGATGAAAACAAGCATGCCAACGCGCTTGAAAAAATAGCGGCTGATATAACCCGTAGCCAAGAATTACGCGATAAACGCTTAGCTGGCCTCCCTAAAGTGACTTACCCTGAGCAATTGCCGGTAAGTCAAAAAAAGGAATTAATTAAAGACGCCATTGCAAATAACCAAGTGGTTATTATTGCCGGTGAGACGGGCTCAGGCAAAACAACGCAAATACCTAAAATGTGTTTAGAGCTTGGTCGTGGTGTTGATGGTTTAATTGGTCATACGCAACCACGTCGATTAGCAGCGCGTACGGTGGCTAATCGTATTGCTGAAGAAATGAAGTGTGAACTTGGTCAGCAAGTTGGCTTTAAAATTCGTTTTAGCGATCAGGTATCTAATAATACGTATATTAAATTAATGACCGACGGTATTTTGCTGGCTGAAATTCAGCAAGACCGTTTTTTAAATCAATACGACACGATTATTATTGATGAAGCGCATGAGCGTAGTTTAAATATTGATTTTATTTTAGGTTACTTAAAAAACCTGCTTCCAAAACGCCCTGATTTAAAAATAATAATTACCTCAGCGACTATCGATCCTGAGCGTTTTTCAAAGCACTTTGATGATGCGCCCATTATAGAAGTATCGGGTCGTACTTTCCCTGTTGATGTGCGCTACAACCCTATTACTGATATTAATAAAGATGATATGGAAGCGGAGGGCGATCAGCTACAAGGTATTTTTGATGCCGTTGATGAGCTGTGCGCTGAAGGCCCTGGCGATATTCTCATATTTTTAAATGGTGAGCGTGAAATACGCGATACCGCAGATGCACTTAGCAAGCGTAATTTAAAACACACCGATGTATTGCCACTTTACTCGCGTTTATCTAACGCAGAGCAAAACCGTATATTTGCGCCGCATTCTCGTCGTCATATTATTTTATCGACTAACGTAGCCGAAACGTCACTCACCGTGCCAGGTATTCGTTATGTAATAGACCCAGGTACTGCGCGTATAAGTCGCTACAGCTATCGTACAAAAGTACAGCGCCTACCAATAGAGCCTATATCACAAGCAAGTGCTAATCAGCGTATGGGTCGTTGTGGACGTGTTGAAGCGGGTATTTGTATTAGGTTGTATTCTGAGGATGATTTTTTATCACGTCCAGAGTTTACCGACCCTGAAATACTGCGTACTAACCTTGCGTCTGTTATTTTACAAATGTTGGCGCTAGGGCTTGGTGATATGGCGCAATTCCCGTTTGTACAAGCGCCAGATAGCCGCAATATTAATGATGGCCTAACATTGCTTGAAGAGCTACAAGCGGTAAAACCAGCTAAACGCGATAGTAAAACCAGCCTAACTCAATCGGGCAGAGAGCTTAGTCGATTACCCGTTGACCCACGTTTAGCGAAAATGGTGCTAACAGCCCATAAACTTGGCGCATTGCGTGAAGTGATTATTATTGTGGCGGCGTTGTCTATTCAAGACCCACGTGAACGCCCACAAGAAAAACGTGCTGCTGCCAATGAAAAACACGGTCGTTTTGATGATCCAGATTCTGATTTTATCGCTTTTTTAAACTTATGGAATTACCTAGAAGAGCAGCAAAGCGAGCTGACTAATAGCCAATTTAGAAAGCTGTGTCAAAAAGACTTCTTAGCCTATATGCGCCTGCGTGAATGGCAAGATATTGTTTATCAAATAAGTACTGTGTGTAACGAAATGGGCATGAAAGCAACCAGCCAAGCGGCTGATGGCGAACTTGTTCACAAAGCGTTGTTAAGCGGGATGCTAAGCCATATTGGCTTTAAAGATGAAAAACAAATATACAAAGGCGCACGTAATAGTCAGTTTCATATTTTTCCGGGTTCAGGTTTATTTAAAAAGAGCCCTAAATGGATCATGTCAGCAGAGCTGGTAGAAACCAGTAAATTATATGCCCGCACAAATGCAAAAATAGACATTAACTGGGTAGAGCCATTAGCACAACACCTAGTAAAACGTAGTTACACAGAACCTCATTGGGAGAAAAAGCCAGGTGCGGTAATCGCGTTTGAACAGCAAACTTTATACGGCTTACTTGTTGTAAATAAACGCCGCTGTGTTTATAGCAACATAGACCCTAAAGTGAGTCGAGAGCTTTTTGTGCGCACTGCATTAGTTGAGCAAGAACTTGGCTTAAACGAGGGCTTTTTAGCGATTAACCGTGAGCTAATAGAAGATATTCAAGTTCTGGAAAATAAGTCACGTCGTCGTGATATTTTAGTTGATGAGCAAACGTTATTTGAGTTTTACGATAAAAAAATACCCAAAGAAATTAATAACCGCGCTGCATTTTTAAAATGGTATAAAACACAAAAACAACAAAATAAGCATTACCTACACATGACTCGTGAAGAGTTAATGCAGCATGGTGCAAGTAATATCACTGAGTTTGACTACCCTGACACATGGCAGCAAGACAATATTATATTGCCGCTTGCTTATCATTTCGACCCAGGCCAAGCCGTTGATGGCGTTGCGGTACAAATACCGGTCGCGCTGTTGAATCAAGTGCAAGAAAGTGGTTTTGACTGGCACATACCAGCATTTAGGCATGAGCTAATAAGTGGACTTATAAAGTCATTGCCTAAATCGCTTCGTCGTAATTTTGTGCCAGCACCAAACTATGCTGATGCAGTGCTGGCAGCTATTGAGCCAATGCAAGGGAGCTTAATTGATGCATTAACGACGCGTTTATTGAGAATGACAGGTGTGAGGGTTGATCCAGAGGCATGGGACTTAAGTGCATTAGCCCCGCATTTACGATTACAGTTTGAAGTACGTGATGAGAGCGATAAGTTACTTGCACGAGGACTTGATTTAGCCAAGCTCAAAGCAGAGCTGCAAGGTGAAGTCACCGAAACACTCTCTAAAGTAGCCGATAAAGGCATTGAAAAGTCAGACTTAACACAATGGGATTTTGGTGAGTTACCCGCTTCATACGTTAAAAAGCAAGGTCAATATGAGATAAAAGCATACCCTGCGCTGGTGGATAAAAAATCAGCCGCTGCAGTGGAGCTTTTTGATAGCGAAGCAAAAGCGCAGCAAGCACATCAACAAGGTTTGCGCCGTTTAGTACTATTAAATGTGCCATCGCCAATTAAGTACTTACAACAAAACTTACCGAATAAGGCAAAGCTGGGTTTGTACTTTAACCCATTTGGTAAAATAGCTGATTTAATTGATGACTGTATTGCCGCTGGTGTTGATAGTTTATTGCTAAAACATGGTGATATACGCGACGAAAAAGCATTTGAAACAGTAAAAGAGCAAATACGCGGTGAGCTGGGTGATGCAGTGGTATCGATTGCAACGCAAGTTGAGCAAGTATTAAGTATTGCTCATGCGCTGCATAAAAAGATGAAAGGGCGAGTAGATTTAACCATGATAACCGCGCACGGCGATATAAAGTCACAGCTTGAGTCACTTATATTTAAAGGTTTTGTGAGCGCGCATGGCGCAGATAAAATAGCGGATTTAATTCGTTATTTAAAAGCGATTCAAAAACGTTTAGAAAAGCTGCCTGTGGATCCAAATCGTGATAGGTTATGCGTACTAGAGCTAGATAAAGTTGCGCAAGAGTATAAAAAAGTAGTTAATAAAACGCCTAAAGGGTTGCCTATACCACAAGAGGTAACCGCTATTTTTTGGATGCAACAGGAGCTTAGAGTGTCGTTATTTGCTCAAACACTAGGAACGCCTTACCCAATTTCAGCCAAGCGGGTACTTAATGCGATAAAAGAGATAGAATAAAACTTGCATTTTCTATTAAGCTTAGTACCTTAATAGAAGGATTTATTTTTGTTTTGAAAAGGAAGCGACATAGTTATGTCCTCATCGATTGAACATAAAACAAAGCGACTTTTAGTGGTAGATGACGAGTATTTTAATTTTGAAATGCTCAAAGCCGCACTAGCGTCGAAATTTGATGTTAGTTACGCAGATTCAGGGCAAAGCTGCCTTGCATCAGCAATTGCGAGTCCGCCAGATATAATTTTGCTTGATGTTTGTATGCCTGGTCTTGATGGTTATGATACATGCCGAATGCTGAAGCACACACCTGAAACAAAAAATATTCCTGTTGTTATGGTATCGGGCCTGGAGTCCCCATCTGAAAAACAAGCAGGGTTTGATGCTGGTTGTAACGCGTATGTTGTAAAGCCATTTTCAGTGGGTGCTTTGTTGGAAGAAATTAACACGGTTGTTTAGAGGTAACATATGTTTACTGATGATAAGCGAAATTTTAGACGCATGCAGATTAACACGCCTGCAAATTTAACAACGATAGAACCAATAGCGGGTTTAAGTTTTGCCGCAGAGTGCGTGGATTTAAGTGCAACAGGTTTATCAATTCATTTAGATGAATTGCTTGAACCTAATACCTTACTGGCGGTGAACATTGATTCGACTCATCCAAGTATTGCGCCTTTAAATGCAACTGCAAAAGTAATACGTGCCAGCAAAGAAGATGATGGCACGGTAACAGCAGGTCTTGAAATCATTGAGTTTAACTAAATCGAATTCAGTTAAACTCAATAGTAGATATTAAAAAACCTTACAGATTAAGCCTTTTAAGTAAAAGCCTTCAGGGTAGCTGCCAGCAATTGGGTGATCGGCTGCCTGGTTTAATCGCTCCATTATCAGTAGGTCTTTACCTGCATCAAGTGCTGCATCGGCTACTACTTTTTGAAACAAGTTTTGTTCCATTAAACCAGAGCATGAGAATGTTAATAGTGTTCCGCCTGGTTTTAGTATTTGCATGGCAATCATGTTGATATCTTTATAGCCACGACACGCTCCCGTTAACTGCGCTTTATTATCAGCAAATTTTGGTGGGTCCATTACGATGGTATCAAACTGTCTACCTTCGTCGCGGTATTGGCGTAATAATTTAAATACATCCTGCTTAACAAAGCTCACTTTGTTTAAATCTAAGTTGTTATGCTCAACATTACGCTTTGCTGTATCTAAAGCGGGTTGCGATACATCTACGTTAGTTACATGCTCACATCCACCACGCAGGGCATACAACGAGAATGTACCTGTGTAACTAAAGCAGTTAAGGACAGTTTTACCTCTTGAGAAGCGCTCAAGTGCAGCACGGCTGTCACGCTGATCTAAGTAAAATCCTGTTTTGTGACCTTCAATTATATCAACTTCGATTTTTAAGCCGTTTTCTTCAATAAGCACAGGCTCTTTTGGTTCATTCCCCCAAAGTGCGCCTTTAATTGGTTCTAAGCCTTCTTTAGTACGTACATCTACGTCAGAACGTTCATATATGCTAGAGCCGGGGAAAATAGACATCAAGGCGCCTACAATCTCGCCTTTATGGCGCTCGGCACCGGCGCTTAATAGCTGGCACACTAATACGTTGTCAAATTTATCTATTGTAACGCCTGGTAAGTAATCAGACTCAGCAGCGCATAAGCGAAACCCTGTTAATCCGCCTTCTTCAATAACTTGGCTACGGGCTTCTAATGAGCGACGTAAACGGCGTTCAAAAAAGTGTTGATCGATGACTTCTTTTTCGTCAAAGCTCCAAACACGTGCACGAATTTGTGAGTGAGGGCTATATGCAGCAGTTGCTAAAAACTTACCTTCGCTGTCGTGAATCGTTACTGTGTCGCCTAATCCAGGTTTACCTTTAATTTTTTTGATGGCTTTTGAAAATAACCAAGGGTGTTTTCTTTTTAATGATTTATCGCGACCAGCTTGTAGGTAAACGGCAGATGACATAAGGCTTCTCAGTAGTAATAAATAAGCGCTGTATTTTAGTCAAGCAAGGAGCAACATACAATGAATGTTTTGCAAGGGTGGCATAAAGCACGGTAAAGTACGGATAATTCATTGATTAATTAGCTTTTTGGAACCTAACTTTGTCTGACGTCGCTTTAAGCCCTGATTTAGAAATACTTAACTCACAATGTAGAGGGTTTATCGCCTCTTTAGTGCATGCCGATGTTGCTCATGACATTACTCATATAGAGCGAGTGGTGCGCGTTGCAATACAGTTATGTAATGCGGAGCAGGCAAACATGTCAGTAGTATTACCTGCAGCGTGGATGCACGACTGTGTGGCTGTGGCTAAAAACCACCCTGATCGTGCAAAAGCCTCTACTATGGCAGCTGATAAGGCATTGGAGTTTTTAAAATCGATTAATTATGACGAGTCACTTTTTGATGAGATTCATCATGCAATTGCAGCACATAGCTTCAGCGCAAATATAAAAATTAAAACAGTTGAAGCGCAAATAGTACAAGATGCCGACAGAATGGATGCATTGGGCGCTATTGGCGTTAGCCGATGCATGAAAGTTGGTGGCTCAATTTCTCGGTTATTATATAACCCAAATGACCCTTTTTGTGTTGAACGCGAGGCTGATGATAAAACATACACGCTTGATCATTTTTTCATAAAGTTATTACATATTGCCGATAGTATGAATACCCCATCAGCTAAAGCAGAGGCGAACAGACGAACAAGGTATATGCATGAGTTTTTAGAGCAATTAAAGTCAGAAATTGGTGAGTAACGTGAATAATACAAGCATACCGAAATTATCTGGCATTGATCATTGCCATTTAAATGTTGATAACTTAGCTAATGCCGTTAAGTGGTATGAGCGGGTTTTAGGTTTTAGCGTAGTGCCAGAACTTGCCTTTTGGGATGAGGATGGGCGAGGCCCTTTAACGCTTGAAGATGGTTGTTCAACCACTCGTTTAGCATTGTTTGAAGGAGAGGGGCGCAGTAAAGGGATTGCATTTTTGGCCTCAGGGGATCAATTTATTCAATGGCGTATTCATCTTGAGAGTTTAAATATAAAAGTAGTTTTAGCAGATCATGGTGTAACGTTTTCTATGTACTTTAAAGACGAAAGTGGCAATAGCCATGAAATTACGTCACATGACTATCGTTATATAAAATCTTGTTACCCAAATGTTGAGCTTGGCTCTCACAGTGCTAAAAAGAATTAGCTTTCTTGATTTGCATTTTTTATAGCAATAATATCGTCTAAGTTTTTTACTAATAGCTCGATTAGAGCGGGATCGAAATGAGTTCCTGCTTGCTCTTGCATATGCAAAACTGTTTTCTCTACGCTCCAAGCCTCTTTGTAAGGGCGTTTTGAGGTAAGTGCATCAAATACGTCAGCTATAGCAACAATTCTACCTTCAACTGATATTTCCTCGCCTTTGATCCCGTTAGGATAGCCTGAGCCATCCCATTTTTCGTGGTGTTCAATTGCAAGTGTATGCGCAAGTTGTAGTAAAGGAGATGATGAGTTTGCTAAAATTTGCGCGCCAATGGTGGCGTGTTCTTTCATATGATCAAACTCTTCAGAGGTTAACTTTCCAGGTTTGAGTAGGATAGCGTCAGGAATACCTATTTTTCCTACATCGTGCATTGGGGCGGCTTGACGTAGAAGTTCTGCTCGTTGTTCATCCATACCTAGTGCTAACGCTAATACTTTACTGTATTGGCTCATGCGCACTATATGTTCACCCGTGTCGGTGTCTTTATATTCCGCTGCACGGCCTAGACGTTCTACTAAATCTACATGAGCTTGCTTTAATTGCTCTGCTTGTACTAGCGACAAGTGAGTATTAACCCTTGCTCTTACAATGGCAGGGCTTATTGGTTTAGTAATATAATCTACTGCGCCTAACTCAAAACCTTTGTATTCATCGCTTTCATCGCCAAGCGCAGTTACAAAAATAATTGGGATGTGTGATGTTTTAGGATTTCTCTTAACTATTTGGCACACTTCAAAGCCATTCATATCTGGCATCATTATGTCGAGCAAAATTAGCTTTGGTAGTTCTTTTTCAAGTAGTGCTAGTGCGGCATCACCCGATTTAGCAAACGACATACGATATTGATTACCTAACACTTCGCGCATTACTTTTAGATTTGCAGGCTCATCGTCAACAATTAATACCCGTGGCCTATCTGTCGTAAAATCCATTAATTAATACTCATCGTTTGTTAGTTTTTCAAGTAAGGTTTCAAGTATTACGTGTGCTTTATCAAAATCAAATTCATCAAAGGCTTCGGCTATATCATCAACTTCATTTTGAAAGGTAGAAGGTGCGCCGCGTTGCAACTTTGCGAGTAGTTCATCATTTAATTCTGCGTTTTGCGCATCTTGATGAAGTGTTTCACACAATTGCTTAATCTCATCTATTGATAGAGTGTCGGAGC
>NZ_JACJED010000029.1:0-33898 GCF_014163885.1 Pseudoalteromonas sp. SR43-2
ACGACATCACAAGGCTTCAAATTGTAGAGAGCCCGACTAGAAATAGTCGGGTTTTTTACGTCTGAAGAAAAGTAAAATGTGCGCAATTAACACACACTCATATCAACATCATCACGCAGGGCGGGAGAGCGTAGCGACTCCCGACGTTAAAATCACAGCAAAATCCCTCAATATCTCAGTGGGCCAATCCAGTAGCATTTGCTATGTGACTCTCCACCGCTGTGGGCACTACGACATCCTACTGCGTAGCGCACCGACTTCAAATCGTAGAGAGCCCGACTAGAAATAGTCGGGCTTTTTTACATCTGCAGAAAAGTCAAATATGGGGAAGTAACGGACATTACATACTCGATTCTTCTCCAATTCATCTAAATGTACGAGTTGAGCGGAATAGCTCATTATTCCAGTACTAAAGTTAATAACCAAATTTAAAGGCTATTTAAAATAGTCCATAAGCTTGGGTTTCTTCACTTTCGGATTCTTCTATTTGAGTTGGTTTAAATATTACGCTTGGATCAATTAATACACTGTGTTTTTGGGGGAGCTTGATTAATCCTCGCATCATATTTTTAGTTTGTGGGTCTAGATCAAAACCAACCTCAGTGAGCTTATCCAGTGGCTTTATGTCTTCTTTTTTATAGTCGATATTATCTTCAACTTTATCTACTAATAAACCAACATGTGGATTTAATCCGTCTTTGGTGGTGAAAACAATAATAGGTTTATAGTCTAAGGTTATTTGCTCTTTAGCTGATTCAAATAAACGCTCAAGCTGAATTAGACTATTGCGCTTAATTTTGTCGAGCAGAGCTGATGTGTGTTTATGATCACTTTGATTATGAGCTGCTATAGCTGCTTTTGCTGTCTCTAGTAATGATTGGAAAGGCTCGTCAAGCCGAGACATTGTTAATTTTAAGTCTTCATTGTCGGTGTTGAATTCTTTGTAAAATAACACAAAATCTTGTAGTTCGGCGTCATTATTTGAAATAGAAGCCGAGCTATTTAATAAGTTGCTTTGAAGGGTATTAAACCAGTTTAATAGTTTGTCTTGCCATATTCTTAGTTGTTTTAGTACATGCGCATTACTTTGTTCGGTTGAGATATTATTTAAAATAATACCTAAATCAAAAACAGGTGTTGGTGTATCCATATAATCTTTAACACCAATAAAGCTTTTATTATTGTTTGGTAAAGTTGTTAGATTATTGTCAAAGCGCTCAGTTAATAAAATATCGAGTATTTTTAGCGAAATTGTTTTGCAGCCTACTTTAAAGTTTATTAATTCCATGCCTTTATCTTAATTTACCTATTAATGCTTTAAGGATAGAACAAATTAAATAAATAGCTTAAAGATGGATAAAATTTAACAGAGATAGGGCAACTAGAAATTATTAGATGGTGTTAGTGAGGTTTTTTATGGCACGTTTAAATTGATTCTCAAGCTGTTTTTTTCCTAATAAACCTAAGTGTTGAATCACTTTTTCATTACTTTCATTTTGAAGTACTAACTTTATTAAAAGTTGTTTATCCGACTCTGTTAATTGAGATATATAAGAAGGTGACTGACTCAGTAACTGCCAAAGAGTTGCAGAGATACTAAATTGAGTGAAGTTACTTTTAGTGAGCAGCGCTAATCGCTCGTGAGTCTCTAGGCTTATTAACTCGTCGCTAAATCCTTCAATTATAATATTCACGAGTTGCCAATCTAGTGTTTTAAAGTGTGTTAAAAGAGCATAAAAGAAATCGTTTTTAAACTGCTTTTTTAGGGGTTGAAGAATTGTACTTTTGTCACTGAAGCATTTAACCACAAGCGCCGAATGTTCAGCGGTGCTTTTATCGCGTTGATAACCTAATTTTACAGTATCAAACCCTAGGTTTTGCCAAAAATTAAGTAACTGCGCTGTTGCGCCAAAGCTTGCACCAAGCCAACTACATTGGCTTTTTACCTGCGACTCGCAATAACTAAGTAACTTTTTACCAAGTCCTATATTGTGGGAACTCGGATCAATCGCTATTCGTACAACGCGTGCGCTCAGTTGTGTTAAACAGTCATTATTAAAGCTAAGTTGTGAGAGTGCTTGCGCCATTAAATGTCCTTGCGGACGGCGCTCTCCACTTATAACTTGTAGGGCAAGTTCTTCACTCAAACCACCTTCTATGGCGATTAAGCATACGCCAGCTAATTGATTATTAATTTTGCTAATAAATAGTCTTTGCGATGGTGCGTCTAGTAGTTGGCGTAAGTCGTTGACACTACTTTGATAGTGAGCCAGTGCAAGTAGGGCAATAACTTGTTGCAGTAAAGGCTCATTGTTTACAAGGGATTGCTGAGTTACTTCGCTATGAATTGGCTGCTCTAATTCATCACTACTTAACTCTATATATTCTGCATCGAGTGCAAGCAAGGTGCGAATGTGCTTCTCGAGGGGATCGTGTTTAGCAAAACGCAGTGGCTCATCAAGTGTTACAACTTTAGAGGCTTTATAGTGTGCTTTAATATAGTTACTAAAGCGAATGGTATAACCCCTACCATTGCCCTCATACCCAACCAGAGTGCTTGCAAATACTATACGAGGGTAATGAGCTAGCATTTGTAGTAATAACGGAACAGGGATTGCTGCAGCTTCATCAACGAGTAGTAAATCGCACTCAGGTAGTGTGTTTAATAAAGCGTCAGGTGCAACGTAGTGCAAGTTGGCGAGCTGTTTATGTTCAGCGTTGTATTGAAGGCTTAACTCTTGGGCTAAATGTTTAAAGCTGCTATGGGTCGCTTTAAACTGAGTGCTGCAAATAATTACTTTTTTATCAGTTAGTTTTGCCGCTGCTAAGCCAAGTGCTGCCGACTTACCTCTACCTCTATCAGCATTAATGAGTAAAGGCCTGTTGGCACGGCCGTTAGCTACTTTTACTATTTGCTTAATACAGTTTTGCTGTGGCTCATAATCAATTTTATTATGCATTACATAGCTAGCGTTATTACTAATACAGCCATTTTTTTCACTAAAGTGAAAAGCGGGCAACGGTTTAATAATAGTCGCGAAACGCTGATTAAATATGCTGTAGTTAATGCTCTGACCGTGTGATTGCACCGTACTTAATGCTGGATCTTGCCAAGAGGCTAAATCATTTAATTCGGGCAGTAATAAAAACAGCATACCGCCTGCTTTAACGGTGCCGGTAAGTGCTGCAAGTTTATCAGGGTGTAAACCACTAAAACCATCGTAAACAGCATGAGCAAATTCTTGCCCTAAAATTTGGTGAGTGCGAGTAGGCCAGTACGAACTTTTGATCGCGCACTGCTTTGATACAACAAGTGTATTGTTTTCATCTATTAATGAGTTAAGTAATTCATAACACCAAACTGAGCTGCCAGTAATTAGCACTAGCTGACGATGATATGCGCCAGCTAGTTGTTGTTCTAACTCATTTAGGTGAGCTTTATACAGCTTGTAATCGTGCATAGGCCGTTACTAACCATTTACTGCCAAGGTCGTCAAAGTTTACTTGTACGCGAGATTGCGCGCCACTGCCTTCGTAATTAAGTACGGTACCAATACCAAATTTAGCATGTAAAACTCGTTGCCCTAAGTTAAAACCACTGTCTTCAAATGCGGCATGGCTAACTGGTGCGCTAAAACGCCCAGCGGCAGGCGGGCGAGAAACCTGTGTTTTAATACGGATTTCTTCTACGCAGTCTTCAGGGATTTCGCGTAAAAAGCGAGATGGGCTATGGTATTTTTCTTGCCCGTATAAACGGCGACTCTCAGCATGGCTAATGTATAACTTATCCATTGCTCGTGTCATGCCTACATAACAAAGGCGGCGCTCTTCTTCTAAGCGACCCGACTCTTCGTTGCTTTGCTGAGAAGGGAACATGCCTTCTTCTACGCCTACCATAAACACTAGCGGAAACTCTAAGCCTTTAGCTGAGTGAAGCGTCATCATTTGTACGGCGTCTTCGTGTTCTTCTGCTTGTCCTTCACCTGACTCAAGTGACGTATGGGCTAAAAAGCCTTGTAAAGGTGAGCTGTACTCTTCGTCTTCAGGCAGCTCATACTGATCACAAGCGCTAATTAGCTCTTCTAAGTTTTCTACGCGAGCACGGCCTTTTTCACCTTTTTCGGCTTGGTACATTGCCATTAAGCCTGAGGTTTGAATTGTGTACTTGGCTTGCTCATGCAAAGTTAGATCGCTAATTTTATCTTCTATTTGTTCTACTAGTTCTACAAACTTACTTACTGCACCAGAAGCACGACCAGATAAATGCTGTTGTTCTACAATTGCTTTTGCGGCATACCAAAGCGGTAACGATTCTGCTCGTGCACAATCTCGTATATGGCTCAATGTTTTATCGCCAATACCGCGTGCTGGCGTATTAATTACACGCTCAAATGCGGCATCGTCTTGACGATTACCTACTAGGCGTAAGTACGACAACGCATCTTTAATTTCTTGTCGTTCGAAGAATCGCATACCACCATAAATACGGTATTTTAAGCCTTCTTGTAGCATGGCTTCCTCGAGTACACGAGATTGCGCGTTACTACGGTATAAAATTGCGGCATCTTGTAGGGCATTACCTGCATTTAACCAGCTTCGTAGTTTGCTACTTACAAAGCGCGCTTCGTCTAACTCATTAAATGCCGCATAAATAGAAATTGGCTCGCCATCGTTACCGTCGGTCCATAAGCTTTTACCCATACGCTCTGAGTTATTTTGAATTAATGCATTAGACGCTTTCAAAATAGTTGCAGTTGAACGGTAGTTTTGTTCAAGACGAATGGTTTCTGCGCTAAAGTCAGTTAAAAATCGTTTAATATTTTCGATTTTAGCACCGCGCCAACCGTAAATACTTTGGTCATCGTCGCCTACAATCATGATACTGCTGGTATCGCCTGCAAGTAACTTTAACCATGCATATTGGATGGTATTTGTATCTTGGAACTCGTCTACGAGCATATGTGCAAAGCGTTGCTGGTAATGGCGTAGTAACGTAGGGTTATTTTTTAACACTTCGTAGCTGCGTAGTAATATTTCGGCAAAATCTACTAAGCCAGCTCTGTCACAGGCTTCTTGATAGGCGGCGTAAACACGCAGCATCATTTGCTCGTTAATATCGTATGCTTGAATATCTTTAGGACGAAGTGCTTCATCTTTTTTGGCGCTAATGTACCAGCCAAATTGTTTAGCAGGCCATTTTTTATCATCAATATTCATTGATTTTAATAAGCGCTTGATCATTCTAAGTTGATCGTCAGAGTCTAAAATTTGAAAGGCTTCTGGTAAGTTAGCTTCACGGTGATGAGCACGTAGAATACGATGCGACAAACCATGGAACGTACCAATCCACATACCACCTACAGGGGCTTTTAGTGTTTCTTCAACGCGGCTGCGCATTTCTTTAGCCGCTTTATTAGTAAAGGTTACGGCAAAAATACTGTAAGCAGATGCTTGCTCAACTTGCATAAGCCACGCAATACGATGAACTAACACTCGTGTTTTACCAGACCCAGCACCTGCTAATACCAGCATGTTTTGTAGTGGGGCTGCAACGGCATCGCGTTGTTTGTCATTTAAGCCATCGAGTAATTGTGAAACGTCCATCGTTACGCCTTTTTAATCAATATTGTGGGCAGTATAACAGGTGTTTTTGTTAGGCTAAATAAAATACTGTTTTTATAAACAGCTATTTATAAAATAGCCTTAAAAACGAGTAACTTGCTATTTTTTTGAACAAACAAAAAAGCGTAAACGCACAATAAAAATTGCTAATTTGACCTAAAGTTAGCAAAATTTACTAACTCTCTAAATCTAGGGTAATTTAACTATTTGATTTGTAAGCTTTAATAAATTGGCATAGAGTGTGTAAGTAAATAATTATAAAATCAAATAAATACAGAGGTTAGTATGGCAGATCAAGGTTCTGGCGGTAACGTAATCGCAGCATTATGTAATATATTTTTTCCTGGTTTAGGGCAGTTAGTGCAAGGGCGTATTTTAGCGGCTATATTTTTTGCACTCGCTATTATAATAAGTTACGCACTAATTTATGTGCTTGTAGGTTTTGTACTTGTGCCTATTATTTACTTATGGTCGATTATTGACGCAGCGCGTTATAGATCGCGAAGTTAACGGCTTTAAAGTTGAGTAAAATAGCGCCCTAGTGGCGCTATTTTACTTTATATGTCCTGTGGTTTGCGGGCGTTTACGTATATAATTACGTAATTAAAGATTTACAGGCAAACCCTATGGAATATCAATTTATTCGCGACCCTATTAGTGGGCTACGTATTAAAATAAGCAGTGAACACGCCATTATTGGTCGCTGGCTAAACGAAGAAATAGGCAAAGACAAAGTAGCTATGGTGCAAGCGCTTATTGCATCGGTGAGTTCAAGCTATGAGCCGTTAACGCTAAAAGGCCAAGAAATAGATTTAATATTAACCAAAGACGAAGCACTATTTGAAGCCCATGCGCTTCATCAAGACAGTGAAGACCTAATAGCGTATCAAGATGACGATTTAGCGCTTGAAGAAAATGGTTTAAGTAGTGGTTGTGGCTTTGAAGATTTCATTGATTTAATTGATTCATGGGCTGAATTTAGCGGCTCAAAGTAAACTACATATTAAGATAGTGCTGATGCGTTAAGCTTCCTTTATCTGTACTATTACACTAATCAAAAACGACAGGAATGAATATGTCTGCCAATTTAAACAAGCTAGTAGTTATGCTAGAAATGCAAAACGCCATGAACACTAAAGTACATGAGCAATGGTTTACTCAAGGATTCGAATGGTACCGCGCTATTTGGGTTGAGTGCGCTGAAATGCTGGATCATCATGGTTGGAAATGGTGGAAAAAACAAACACCAGATACTGAACAAGTTATTTTAGAGTTGGTTGATATTTTTCATTTTGGTCTATCGCTTAGAATTGACGGCAAAACTAGCTACGAAGACTTAGCAAAGCAACTTGAAACTGAGCTTAGTAATGCTCAACAAGCGGATGACTTTAAACAAACGCTAGAAATATTAGCGGCTTCCGCTGTTGCAGATAAAACGTTTAATGCCGCTGCCTTTGCCGGCTGTATGGCGCAAATGGGTATGGATATTGATGATTTATATCGCGGCTACGTAGGTAAAAACACGTTAAACTTTTTCCGCCAAGATCATGGCTACAAAGACGGTAGCTATATTAAAGAGTGGAACGGGCAAGAAGATAACGAGCATTTAGTTGAAGTAGTTAAAAGCCTTGATACAGAACATGCAGATTTTGCAAAGTTAGTGTACCAAGGCCTTGAAGCGCGTTACCCAAAAATCTAGCCCACGTAAACTGAGTTAAATAATCTTACGATAGTCGGTAACACTCAGGTAATCGGCTATTTCGTTATGTGGTTGTTGGCTATCAGGGTTAGCAACTGCAAGTAAGTGCTCGATGCCGTATTCTCGTGCGGCATTTAATACCGGCACACTGTCATCTACAAACAAAGTGCGCTGCTTATTAAACCCTAAGTCTTTTTGTACTTGGTGCCACAAACTTTGCTGCTCTTTACTTACTCCATATTCATGAGTAGACACTACACCATCTAGGTAGTTATCAATCGCTGTATGCTCAAATTTCAGCATGACACTCTCAGGGTGGGCGTTGGTAAGTAAAATTAACTCTTTGCCTGCTTTTTTAAGCTCGGTTAAAAAATGAGGTACGTCTTCGCGCATTTTAATTAAATGCTGAGACTCTCGTTTAAGTTCCATTATAGGCAAGCTTAATTGCTGCTCCCAATAATCTAAACAATACCACTGTATTTGACCGCTCACAGCTTGATAGCGTTTTAAAATATCTGCTTTAGCTGCATCTAGGCTAATGCCTCTAGCTAATGCGTGTTGCGCAGGGATAACGTTAAGCCAAAAATGACTGTCGTAATGTAAATCGAGTAATGTTCCATCCATGTCGAGCAAAACGGTATCGATTTTTGACCAATTTAACATAGGAATTTCAACTTATAAGGTTTATTATTGAACTAACTGCCATGATAGCAAATTAACGCCAATGACACAGAAAAAGCACCCAACACCACCACAAATCCTCAGTAACAATGTTGTTGCTAAAAGTCGCCTGTTTACTGTGGAGTCTTTAGAGTTAAAGTTTTCTAATAACGAAGAGCGCCAGTATGAGCGAATTCGCGGCGGTGGCCGGGGAGCAGTGATGATTGTTCCGTTAAGTGCAGATAATGAGTTACTACTTGTACGTGAATACTGTGCGGGCACAAACAATTACCAGTTAGGTTTTCCTAAAGGCTTAATTGATCCGGGCGAAACGCCAGAGCAAGCTGCTAACAGAGAACTTAAAGAAGAAATTGGCTTTGGTGCTGAGTATTTTAAACCATTAAGAACAGTAACAATGGCGCCGAGTTACTTTAATGCCACTATGCATATTTTATTTGCTAAGCAATTATACCCACAAACCCTTATTGGCGACGAACCAGAGCCGCTAGTTGTTGTTAAGTGGCCATTAACTCAGTGGCAGTCATTATTAGACCAAGAAGATTTTACCGAAGCACGCAGTGTTGCAGCTTTGCTATTATTAGATAAGTATTTAGCGTCTGGAGCTGCCGATGAATAAATTAATCGAACCGTGCATTGAATTAGCTGAGCGTGCTGGCGATGCAATTATGGCCATTTATAAAAAAGGCGATATTGGCCAACAAGAGAAATCAGATAATACGCCTGTTACCAAAGCTGATTTAGCAGCAAATGACGTACTGGTTGCTGGATTAAAAGTCTTAGCGCCCGATATCCCAATTATGTCGGAAGAAACACCTATACCTGCACTCGCCGACAGACAGGACTGGCAGCGTTATTGGTTGCTCGATCCGATGGATGGTACTGGCGAATTTATTTTAGAAAGTGGCGACTTTGCAGTAAACATTGCATTGATTGAAAATAATCATCCTGTACTTGGCGTTATTCATTGGCCTGCAAAAGGTGTGACTTATTTTGCTACAGCTAAAAATGGTGCCTTTAAACGTGAAAACTCAATTGATAAGCAAATATCTGTAGCGCCGCCAGAGAGCTTGACGCTTGCAGTGAGCCGCCGCCAAAAAATAGAAGCGGTGAGTCAGTATTTAAATAGTCAGTTTACAACGATTGCTATTGGTTCGTGTTCTTTAAAAGCCTGTACTGTTGCAGAGGGCAAAGCAGATTGTTTTTTAAGAATTGGTCCAACGGGAGAGTGGGATACAGGTGCTTCACAAGTTATTGTTGAAGAAGCCGGTGGTTGTATTACCGACGCAGAATTTAACCCGCTAACGTACAACCAACGCGAGAGTACTGAGAACCCTGACTTTATAGTAATGGGACATCCAGACTGGGAATGGCAAAAAATGATTAATCCACATCAAAGATTGAGCGCAGAGTAGTAATTTGGTTGCTTTTTGTTCGGTTGAACAACTTTAATTAGTTTAGGTCTTGCATTAAATGTTTATTCCTATATAGTAGCGCTCTCTTCAAGGCAGGCTCGTAAATATTACGAAAATGTTTTAAAGAAATTACAGGCGCGGGATGGAGCAGTCTGGTAGCTCGTCGGGCTCATAACCCGAAGGTCGTCGGTTCAAATCCGGCTCCCGCAACCAATTTCCTTAGGGATTGAGGTTACTGTAAACTCTAACTTAAGAGATAAAATAAAGTAGTCGATAGACTTAAAATATACAGGCGCGGGATGGAGCAGTCTGGTAGCTCGTCGGGCTCATAACCCGAAGGTCGTCGGTTCAAATCCGGCTCCCGCAACCAATTCTTTAATTGGAAGCCAAGTTGTAATGTAAGCAACTTTAAATAAGTCTACAAATTTCAGGCGCGGGATGGAGCAGTCTGGTAGCTCGTCGGGCTCATAACCCGAAGGTCGTCGGTTCAAATCCGGCTCCCGCAACCACTGAAATAAATAAGAATGAAATGACACGCTTAAAGCGTGTTTTTTTATGTCTAAAATTTGATGAGTGTGGTGAGATCATCTTCACTGCATGAGGCATTCACTTCTCATAAGCGCAAGCTCCCGCCCCCTGAGGTACACTTTAAAAATGTTATAAACTTCTTAAAATAAAGCGTTATTACTTAAAACCTTGTTTGGTTTGTGTTAAAACGGCACAAATATTTTTAGGTTGTTACAAATATGACTGAACTTTACCACTGGTTTGATTTAATAGGCATTGCGGTGTTTGCTGTATCGGGCACTTTGCTAGCGTATGAGAAAAAAATGGATGGCTTTGGGGTCGTAGTTTTAGCGACAGTAACTGCTATTGGTGGTGGTACAGTGCGAGATCTAATTTTAGATGTTCCTGTGTTTTGGTTACACGATCAAAGTTACTTTTTTGCCATACTCGCTTCAGTATTTGTTACAACACGCCTTATAAATAAACAAAAGCCGATACCTCATTATATTTTACAAACAGCGGATGCGTTCGGGTTAGCTTTTTTTGCAGTAATGGGGGCGCAAAAAGCACAGCTTGTTGGTATGCCCGATATGACTGCGGTAATTATGGCTGTAATTACAGGCTGCTTTGGTGGACTAATTCGAGATGTGCTTGCACGCGAGATCCCTATGCTATTAAAGGGTGAGCTTTACGCTATTACCTGTATAGCGGGTGGTACTGTTTATACGCTTGGCATTAGTTTTTCGTTAGCAACCGAAATGGCGATGGTATTAGGCATGTTAATGACCTTATTACTTCGTTTAGCCGCTATAAAATGGCAAATCACATTACACGTTTTTAAATATCCTGACTAAACTGGTGTAATCACACCATTTACTAGGATAAGGAATGTCGTTAGCTCGTATATTTTCTCGTGCTCAAGTGGGCATAAATGCCCCTGAAGTTATTGTAGAAGTTCACCTAGGAAATGGTTTACCTGCTTTTCATATTGTAGGTCTGCCCGAAGCGTCTGTTAAAGAGTCGAAAGACAGGGTGCGTAGCGCACTCGAAAACTCACAATTTGGTTTTCCCGATCAACGAATAACCGTAAATTTAGCCCCAGCCGACTTACCAAAAGATGGTGGGCGGTTTGATCTGGCTATTGCGGTGGGTATTTTAGTCGCCTCTGGGCAAATAGTGTGTCCTGATATTCATAAGTACGAGTTTTATGGTGAGCTCGCTCTTAATGGTGAAGTGCGTGGTGTAAACGCTATTTTACCTTCGGTACTTGCTGCTAAAGAGCAAGATCGCTGCTGCTTTTTACCTCTTGCAAACGACAGCCTAGCAAGCTTAGTTAATGGCGTTAAACGCAAAGCCGTAAGCTCTATTCAAGAAGTATGGGGCGACCTACTTAATCAACAACCCTTGCCATTAAATATAGAGTACCCCGACTGCACTCAAGCCCCTGATTTTTTACTCGATTTAAGCGATGTGAAAGGTCAGCCTGGTGCCAAGCGAGTATTAGAAATAGCCGCAGCTGGCGGGCATAATTTATTATTTTTAGGCCCTCCTGGCACTGGTAAATCGATGCTGGCCCAGCGAATGGCTACAATTATGCCTACTATGTCGGACGATGAAGCTATTTCGACTGCTGCGCTTTACTCTATTATTGGGCAATCTATAGATTTAACTAATTGGCGACAGCGACCATTTCGTAACCCGCATCATACGTGCTCAGCTGTTGCTTTGGTGGGGGGCTCTTCAAATCCCAAGCCTGGTGAAATTTCGCTGGCACACAACGGTGTGCTCTTCTTAGATGAGTTGCCAGAGTTTGAGCGTAAGGTGCTTGATTCACTGCGTGAACCAATGGAGACCGGCACAGTAACTATTTCACGTGCAGCTAGGCAAATGGAGTTCCCAGCGCAGTTTCAGCTTATTACAGCATTAAACCCAAGCCCAACGGGGAGCCATACTGATAAGCGGGCAACTCCTGACCAAGTTATGCGTTATTTATCACGCGTGTCGGGGCCTTTTATTGACCGTATTGATTTGCAAATAGAACTACCTCGTTTAACGAGTGTTGAGCTACAAAGTACCAAACCAGAGGAAACCAGTGCTGAGGTTAGAGCAAGAGTTGAGGCTGCTTATTATGTGCAGCTAAAACGCCAAGGTAAGGTTAATGCGAGACTTAATAATAAAGAAATGAGTGTGCACTGTGAACTTGCGCCTGCAGAGTTGCAATTTTTAGCTAGAGCAAGCGAGAAGTTATCTTTATCGCCACGCTCTTATCATAGAGTAATTAAGGTGGCGCGTACAATTAGTGATTTAAAAGGCGCTGAAAACATTAGTTTAAATGAGCTTAAAGAAGCACTTAATTACCGCGCATTTGAGCGCCTTATTGCGCAATTAACTAAGTATTAAATAGAAAGCATATAGCCTTTACCGCGTACGGTAACGATGCGTTTTTGGTCTTTTTCGTCATTTAATTTTTTACGTAAACGACCAATAAGCACATCAACAGTACGATCGTTTGGACTCCAATCGGGCTGGCCTATTTCTTCTGATATTTTTTCACGGGATGTGGCTTTACCTGCATTACTAATTAAGCAAATAAGCACTTTATGTTCGGCTTCAGTTAAGCGTGACTCAACGCCCGCAGCAGTAATTAATGTGCGGTTATCAGGATGAAGCTTAAAGTCAGCATATTCTATAAACTCTTCGCTTTCGTCGTCTTCTAGGTTAACGGCAACACGCTTATAGAGCGCGCGCATGCGAAGCTCTAACTCAAGTAAATCGACGGGCTTACAAATATAGTCATCAGCACCTTGTGCAAGGCCAGCAATACGATCGGCTTGGGAGTCACGACTCGATAATACAATAACGCCAATATCGGTCAGTGTGTTTAATTCTTTTGCGAGCTGAAGCCCGTCGCGCTTTGGTAAGACAATGTCAATTATGGCTAATGATATAGCACCGCGCAGGTTTACCCGCTGCCTTACAATGTTAAGTGCATCAGCGCCAGTGGGGTCTACCTCTATTGTAAATTCGGTATCTGCAAAGTGATTTTGGATGCGTTTAACGAGTAGTTCATCGTCTTCAACCAATAAAACATTAATAGCCATAGTACTTTATTTTGAATGCTTATAGCTCTGTATGGTAGCACCATTAGGTAAATGCTGAGAAGGGGGTTTATTAGTTTTAAGTAACTTAATATTTCAAAGGTGTATAAGACGTTATTAGAGGATGAGGTTAGCACCTTTAAACTAATTAAAAGGTGCTAAATAATTAATATTACTATTAATAAATCTGTATTAAGTCGTTATTTTAAAGGTTCAGGCTCAGTCATTTTTATACATTGAGTCCCACCATTGAGGCTCGTTTTTTAGCTTTTTATCAAAGTATGCGAGCATGGTGTTCCACCAATCAAATCGTTTATCGCGTGCAAAAATTTGATGGTCGGCGCCTTTGTATTCGACTAACTCTACGTCCTTATTAAGCAGTTTAAGCGCAGTGTACATTGTTAAGCTTTCGCCAAAAGGTACATTGGTATCGCTATCACCATGAAGAAGTAGCATAGGTGTTGTTACTTTGTCGGCATGAAATACAGGGCTATGTTGGCTGTAAAGCTCAGGGTTATTCCACGGGAAGCTATTTTTTGATGCTTCGCCAGAATATAAGTAGCCCCACCAACCTTCACCCCAATACGAGGTAATATTAGAAATACCCGCATGAGCTATTGAAGCACTAAATATATCGGTTTTAGTTGCTAATAACATGGTCATGAAGCCACCGTACGATGCCCCTAAGTTACCTACTTTTTTACTATCAACATAGTTGTATTTATTTAAAAAGGCTTGCGTGCCTTCGATAATATCGTCTGCGGTGTAGTCGCCCCAGGCATTAACATGCTGCGCTGAAAAATTTTGTCCAAACCCTGTTGCGCCAGTAGGTTGCACTACATAAACAACATAGCCATTTTCTGCCCATAAGTTAAACGGGTAACGACCTGTAAAACCACGCGTAACTGGTGAAGTACCGCCGTAGTAATACACGAGCGCTGGGTGCTTTTTAGTTTTATCTAAATTGCTTGGAATGTAAACACGGCCCGTTATTTCAACCCCATGTTTATTTTTAAAATTAAACTCTTCTAATGTAGGGAGTCGTGTATTTGCATAGCTACTTGGTTTTGAATCCCATATTAAATCTGTTTTATTTTTACTTACGTTCAGGTGCTTTAGTTGTTGTGGTGCTAAAGCGTTAGTGCCACTTAATAAAATATCGGTATTACGGTCGTGTGAGTAACTAAATTGTTCAACAATATCCAATCCCGTATTTAACTTTTTAAAGCGCTGTTTACTCAAATCAAATAGGTAAAGTGGTTGAGTGTCTTGCTCTGTTACTTTAATGAGCGCATCGCCGTTTTCTAAAACGTGCAGTTGGGCAATAGCGGGGTCGAATTGTTTACTGAGTGCTTTTACGTTTTTACCGCTTTCAGTAAGTAGGTAAAGTTGCCCGTCGTAGTTATTAGCAAGCATTGCTTTTGGTAGTGCTCTGCCTGCGCCATTTTTAAAGTCAGGGCCTGCAACTACATAAATATCTTTATTTGCGTATTTAGCTAAATTAAATGTTTTGAATTTACCAAGCGATGAAAACTTATTTGATTTTAAATCGAGTTCAACTAACTCTGTTTCTGGGTGAGTTGATGCCTGCATTGCCATTACTGGGCGGCTCATTAATACTTTGCCACGGTTACTATTTGAATCTTCAAGGCTGTAAGAAAGAGGACCTTGGCTAAGTGCTTTTGTTAAACCACTTTTAGTATCAAGCATATAAATTTGGCTGATGGAACGTGCATACGACCAGCGATCTTGCAGACCTTTATAATGTTTAGTTAAGCTATCAGTACTCTCAGGTGATTTAGACCAGCTAAACAAAAGACTGGTGTCGTTATAAAAGGTAAAGCCATTAGCTCCTTCTAAATCGTTTGCTAATGTTTTTATTGAGAGGTTTTTACGGTTAAGTTGTTTAAGCTCACCATTTAACAAATACACTAAATATTGGTTATCTGGACTCCAAATAATGTTACTTGGTTGGCCTGCTTCAAAGCGATAAAGCGTTTGATTGTCTGAATCTTTAAGAACGGTAACTGTATTTGCTTGATTTTGTGTTTTATCACTATAAGTACGAGTGGTTGTAACGTACTGCTTGGCATTAGGTGCGAGTGATAATTGGCTAATTGTAGGGGCATCAAATAGTTGTTTTGCAGATAAACGTTTTGTTTGTGAAGTGCTGAGCGTAATTTTATCAATGTCGCTTTTAGGTGCAAAATCAAGCGTTACATCGTGCCAATTAGCTACTTGCTGGGCTACTACTAAAACAGTGTGAGTACTGTTATTTAAAGCTAACTTATAGCTATTTTTATCGCCTGTTTGTAGTTCGCCATTAATAAATAACTGACCTTGCTCAATCCCTTTTAAGGTAAGCGTACCCTGGGTAAAGCGGGTTGTTTCAATATCAAACTTTAATGCCTGTAACCCACCTAAAGTGAGCGCATTGATTTTATTAAATGGCTGCCAGTTTTGTTTTTTCCCAAATACAGAAAAACTATCTTTGTCTGCTTGTAGTTGCGGCAATAGGTTGTTAATAATCGCACTACCATGAGGTGTCTGAAAAGGCTTTAACTGCATGTCTTCGGCAAGTGGGCCGATAAACTGAATTTTTGATTTATCCAATGGTGCAGCTATTGCAGCAAAGCTTAAGCTGCTAAGCGTTAAAAGAGCTGCTGCGTACTTAAATAGCTTATTTTGATGACACCATGGTGCGCTAAATTTCATTATTATGCCTATTATTATTGGAAGTTTGGCCAAATATAGCATGTATTGTTACCATGCTCACATATCCAATATAGAGGAGAGAAAGTGACTTTACTGATAGTTTATATGGTAGTGGCGATTGTTATTTCGTTTTTATGTTCTGTGATGGAGGCTGTGTTATTAAGTATTTCGCCCAGCTATGTTGCATCACTTAGAAAAAAACACCCTGAGCTTGCTAAACAGCTCGAAAAGCTTAAAAACAATATAGATCAGCCTTTAGCTGCTATTTTAACTTTAAATACAGTTGCCCATACTGCAGGTGCAGCGGGAGTTGGCGCACAAGCGGCTGTCGTTTTTTCCGATGCGGCTGTAGGTATTGCATCAGCCATTATGACATTTCTCGTATTAATTCTTTCTGAAATTATACCTAAAACCTTGGGGGCTAATTACTGGCGAGCTTTAACCCCAAGTGTTACCTACGCTTTGCGGTTTTTAGTTATATCGCTAAAGCCTTTTGTATGGTTTGCTCAAAAGCTAACAAATTTAATGGGTCCAAAGCACGATGAGGCTTACTATATTCGTCAAGAGATAGAGGCAATGGCAGATATAGGCACGGAGTCGGGAGCATTACATCAAGATGAATCTGATATTATACGTAATTTGTTGCATTTTAAGCATGCAAAATTATGTGATTTAATGACGCCGCGAACTGTTATTTTCAAAATCCATAAAGATTTAACAGTTAATCAGTATTTAAATGAACATGGATCGTCATCGTTTTCTAGAGTGTTGGTATTTGATAAAGATGCCGATGATATCGTTGGGTTTGTGCATAAAAACGATATTATGCTGGCATTTCACCGCTTAGGCACCGATTACAAAATTAGCAAATTGATTAAGCCTATTTATACCGTACCAACTTCTCAGAACGTATCGTCGTTACTGCAAACACTTTTAACAAAGCGCACTCATATATGCTTAGTTGTTGATGAGTACGGTGACGTGCAGGGTATTGTAACGTTAGAGGATATGATTGAAGCTTTAATGGGGCTAGAGATTGTAGATGAGCGTGACCAATCTACTAATATGCGCGCAGTAGCAAGGCAGCGTTGGCACAAACGCTTAGCAAGTAGTGCACATATAGTTAGTGAAGAAGATAAACACACTCGGGGTGATAATTAGCTAACAGGCCCCGAGTAAATATTAGTTCCGCTTTAAGCGGGGCTGCCATCAGTTTTTAGCCAATCTTTAGCCCAAGATATAAATTCGTCTTGTGGTTTAGGGCGACTAAATAAAAAACCTTGTATGGCTAGGTTTCTTCTATAGTGCCTTAAATAATCGAGCTCTTCTGGGCGTTCAACGCCTTCTGCCACTAAATCTAAATGATCTTTATTCGTAATATTAAATAACGAACTTACAACCACTTGAGAAAATAAATCTGTTTCTATATGGCTAATGAGTGAACGGTCTATTTTAATTTCAGTAAAAGGAAGGTTTCGAAGCTGGTTCATATTAGTAAAGCCAACACCAAAGTCGTCTAGCGATATACCAAAGCCATGCATTCTTAATCTATTTAGTGTTTCTAATTGCATGAGGCTTGAGAGTGCATGTTGTTCTGTTATTTCTATAATTATATTACTAGGCGTGAGTTGGTTTAATTCTAAAATAAGTAGTAATTTATTAGGGCAGTTTAGGTCATCGAGCTGGGTTGGCGATAAGTTAAAGGCCATTTTAAAATCATGACCTAGTTGTGCTGTCATATTTTTGAATTCGCTGGTGGCCTTTTCAAAAAGAGAAAATGTAATTTGATTAATTAAGTTGTGTTGTTCGGCAGTATTTATAAAACGGCAAGGTAAAATAATATTGTCGTCTTTACTTGATAAAATACGCGCTAACACTTCAACGCTTTCAATTTTATTGTTATCAGCGTTTATTTTTGGTTGGTAAAAAGGCGTTATTTCATCGTTTTTTAATGCATCAATAAGCTCATCTTTTGAAATGGCTGGCTCTTTTAATAAAGTGTGGCTGTTTAATTGCGCCACTTTAGTAAGTAACCTACTAACCTGAGACAGTTGCACTGGCTTTGAAATATTACCAATGAGGTGCGCGTTATGTTGTTTCGCGAGATTAGCAGCTAAGCTAATAACTTTATGGTCCATTTCAGAAACAATTATTATACCGCCTTGATAATGTAGCTCTCCTAAGTGGCGAATTAATTCCATGCCGTCCATTTCGGGCATATTGAGATCAGTAAAAATAGCATCAAAGTAGTTGATATCCTCTTTAACTTTTTCAAGCGCTTCTTTTGCATTCAGACACGTAGTTATAGTGTTGGACATACCCAATTCGTTAAGTATAGCTTCCATAACGATCAAAATTGCTTTTGAATCGTCAACAACTAAAATATTAGGCACTATCTTCTTCACTGTTATCCCTTTCAATGTATCGCTTGGAGTTACTATAAAAGTAGTAGTGTTTTTTTATTTTGTCAGTATCAAATGCTTTTATTTTGAAAATAGTTACCTAGCACCTTCCCTCGTGTTTTTGAGCTGATTAGGTATACTAGCGCCATTGTTTTAAACGGTCTTAATTATGATAAGAATAGATCTTACTTTAGCCGAGCAACCATTTTCGCTTATGGTGTCTGGGCAAAAAATTGTGCAGGTATTTCATGCGCAACAAGCCATTACCTTTGATAACCCTCGTGAAAACTACTATCAGTTTACTTACGACAATAAAAAAATAGGTATCGATACAGGGGCAGTCGAAGAGCAAAGCATTTCGCTTTTTGTAGATGATCAATTTGCAACACAACTTGCGCTACCAGCACCTACAAATGGCTCACCTAAAAAAGGCTTTTTAGGGCTAGCTGCATTAGGTTTTAAGCTTTTTAAAAGCGCTAAGGTAATTAAAGTAGTGCTTGCAGGGGCTTCTGTTGCAGGCTATGCGTGGTTATTTAGTATTGAATTTGCACTAATGCTAATTGGTTGCTTAGTCGTACACGAGTACGGCCATGTGCGAGCAATGAAATACTTTGGCATAAAAACCAAAGGTATTTACTTAATCCCGTTTGTTGGAGGGCTTGCTGTAAGTGACGATAAAATAACAACCCGTTGGCAAGATGTCGTTATATCACTGATGGGGCCTGCATTTGGTTTAATTACCTCGGTACTGGGTGTCGTTTTATATTACGCCACCGAGATGGAAATATTTGCAGGTGTTGCGGTGCTTAGTGCGTTATTAAATTTATTTAACTTGTTACCTATTTTGCCGCTTGATGGCGGCCATGTATTAAAAAGTATTAGCTTTTCAATGCGTTCATGGATTGGCCTAAGTGTATGTTTACTCGGTGTACTGTTTGGTTTATGGCTGAGCTACACATATGGCTTAATGTTACTGGTATTCTTTTTGTTTGTAGGTGCGCTGGAAATTGTATTTGAATGGCGAGGCCGTCACTATTCACACTTAATGCCACTAGATAAATATGGCCAAGGCTTTTCAGCAGTTATGTATGCAATTGTAGTAGCGGGGCATGTAGCTGTAATGATGCACTTTGCCGATTCAGAAAATCCAATATTGAGCCTGCCGATGACTATTTTATCGAGCTAGTATTTTTATTTTTCCAACAACATAAGTTAGTTTTTTGCATTAATATTTTATTTTTTAACTTTCTATGTTGATTTATTGTTAATTGAATTCTAGTGTAATATAAATTAGAACAATCTTAGCGAATCAACTGGATGTTATTTAGAAAGGAAGCTGTCGCTCAGCAAAGTGGGCGTTTTAAAAGAGCAATTACCTTTGCCAACCGCTCTAAATAAAACTAACCGTGTTTATTTTAGTTTGTGTGGCGATAGCAAAATATTAGTTTTGGCTTGTTTCTTAGTGGGGTAATTGATAGGGTAATTTCCTTGGGAATGAAAAATAACAATAACTCGTGAGCTGATAAATTATGGATGATGCGATAAAACAGCAAGTAAATCAAAGCACAGGGGAATATTTATTGTTCACGCTTTATTGGTTGGCCTTTTTTTTACTGGTGCTCCCAATACCCTCAAACGTGATCCTTTTTTTATTGGATGGTGGATCACTAGTATTCAAAACCAATGCTATTTACCTTTTTATATCTACCTTCATTACTGCTGTACTTACGTTGCCATTTTTAAAGTCTACTCTTGAAGCGCAAAATAAAAGCGACGTTATTGGGCACTTAGCAATAAAAAAAATGGCCCTTTTTCCTTTAATCATTACTGTGCTATTAACAGCGGCTTACGTTTTACTGGAACAAGGGTTTTTTAGTTTTATGGAAGTCGCCGTGCCAGGTTTTATGTTAGAAATTAAAGCACAAACAAACTCGCTTTTAGATAAAATTTTGCTGCTTTTTGCAGTAGTATTTATTGGGCCTATATATGAGGAAGTAGTTTTTCGAGGAGTGGCATTCTATAGGCTGAAAAAAACCGCCTTGGGAGCTATTGGCGCAATTATTATCCCAAGTATTGTGTTTACATTGATACATGGGCAGTATGATCAAGTTGAAATTTTTATTTCTGTGTTTGTATTTTCTTGCTTGATGGGACTACTTCGTCATCTATCGGGTAACTTGTGGTATTGCATCATCGCTCACATGATTTGTAATTTATTAGTACTAGGTGAAATTATTTGGTGATATTAAATGACTTACCAGTTAACTTTATTTTCTTGCTTAGTTCTTTTGGTTTGCAGCTAGCAAGCGCGATATAAAATCGCGCGTATTTATTACCAAAATACTTACGGATAAAAACTTAGCATCAACGCAATAAATACCCCCGTTACAAATAGCTGCACAACACAAAACCCCATAATATCTTTTGCTTTTAAGCCTGCGATAGCAAGGACGGGTAATGCCCAAAAAGGTTGAATTAAATTAGTCCACGCATCACCCCACGCAACAGACATTGCAACGCGAGATATATCGGCACCTAGCTCTTGTGCTGCGGGTATAACAATAGGCGCTTGTACTGCCCATTGGCCGCCGCCAGAGGGTACAAACATATTAACGAGTCCTGCACTTATAAAACTAAAAAATGGCAAGCTATCAGCATCTGCAACGGCAATAAAGCCACGTGATATCTGTTGTGCTAATCCGCTATCAACCATTACCGCCATAATGCCAGCATAAAAAGGAAATTGAATAACAATGCCAGCCCCGCTTGGAATTGCTTGTTGCAGACTGTTAAGTAAATTATGGGGTGTTTGATGCAGCGTAATAGCTAAAAACAAAAATACGGCAATAACGCTATTAAGGTTTAAGTTTCCGCCAGTAATAAAGAAGTAATAGCCTAAATATGCCAAACCTAATAAGCCAATTGTCATACCGAGTAGTTTACTTTGTTCCAAATGTTGGGCAGGTCTGGTTATTGTTGTGGGCTTAGGTGTTGTCTCTTGTAAAAGAGCTGGGACGATATATACGCTTTCTTGCTCGCTTGGCAGCATATAGCGATTAACGAGCGGCATAATAATGAATAAACCAACTAATATGGTTATATTAAAGCCCGCAAATAAAGTGTGCTCTGTACTAATAATACCAATGCTGGCCTCTGAAAAGTGACCATCGGTTGCGATAGTTAAAGGAATCGAACCCGCTAATCCGCCATGCCATACAACAAAACCTGAGTAAGCGCTGGCTACTAATAATCGATAATCAACACGAGTATGTTTAGCAATTGCCTTGGCAAAAAGGGCACCAATAACTAAGCCAAATCCCCAATTTATCCAGCTCGCTAAAAGCGAAATAAGCGTGACTAATATAATTGCTTTAGGTGCGGTGCTTGCAAATGTTGCTAGCTTTTCTAATAACTTACTTATAGGTGGCGTACTTGCCAACATATAGCCTGTAATTAACACTAGCAGCATTTGCATAGCAAAACTTAATAAGTTCCAAAACCCACCTCCCCACGCTTGTAATACTTCAATGTTAGTTGCGGTTGTAAATAAGCTCGCACTGACAAGAGTAATTATTGTAAGTAAAATTACAAATATAAAAGGGTCGGGAAGATAGCGCTCTACAATTTTAGTAAAAGGGCGGGCTATTTTATTAAGCATAAGCACAACTGTTTTGGTTATTATTTTAACGCTAATTAATCATGAAAAATCACCATTGGCAAACAGCATTTAGTCTAATATTTGCGGTTAAAAGCTTAAACATTGCTTAAAAGCATCGCTTACAGTAACGTACTGTTTATAGATAATTTACTAACGAAGACTTTGTATTATGCCGGTGATATTTAAAAGGCTAGCGTTACTTGTTCGCGCTCATATAGATCAGTTGAGTTGGCAAGCAGTGGCATTAGCTATTTTGACTCATATGCTATTAACATGGAGCTTACTATTTATAGCGAATGAGAAAGCGTTAACCTCGCTTACTACCTTTTTTTACTATTACACAGTAACAACATCAACAGTGGGGTATGGTGACTTTAGTCCAACTACTGATCTTGGTCGTTGGGTGGTTGCATTAATACAAATTCCATTTGGTTTAGCTTTATTTGGTGTTTTGCTAGGAAAAGCAGGACAAACTGTTACTTACTTAATTAGGCGCGCTATGACTGGTGATAAAAACTTTGCCCACAGTAACCACCATATTATTATTTTTGGTTGGCACGACACTCGTACAAAAAAGATGATTGATTACATTTTGGCAGATACGAAACGTACAGACCGTCGTATTTTACTCGCGGTCACAGAGCAAATGGATCATCCTTTTTTAGCTAACGAAAGCGTTGATTTTGCACGTTTAACGAGTTTTACAAATTTAGCTGAGCTAGAGCGGGTAGCTATTCGTAGTGCTGATAAAGTGATTATTGATGGTCAAGATGACGATCAGACATTTACAACAGCCCTGCGCATTAGTCGCTTAGTAAAAGATGATTGCCATATAAGCGCTCACTTTTTAGATGAAACCAAAGTTGAGATGATGTTAGAGCATTGCCAAAATGTAGAGTGTAGTAGTGCAAAATCAGCTGAGATACTAGTACGCTCAATGCAAGATCCAGGTTCGAGCCGTGTGCAAGAGGAGCTGCTATCTACTTTGCATGGTGATACACAATTTAGCTTGAAAATACCAAACGGATGCAAAGATATGGAGTTTGGTACTTTGTTTCATCATTTTAAGCTTGAGCATGATGCAATACTGTTGGGTGTTGCTCATAATTTAAGTGCGCAAAATATGGATTTAAACCCACCATTAGATTACAAAGTAAGTGAAGGCGATATTTTGCACTATATATCGGTAGATCGAGTATTAAGTAGTGAAGTAGACTGGTCGAGCCTAGAAAAATAATGAATGAAGTTGTATTTTTAATTGTTGTTTTAAGTGCTTATATATTACCTGTCGTTATTGTACTCAACAGTAAGCGTACACAGGGTCATGAAAAGAATGGCTGGCTAATGGGAATAATTATATTTTCTTGGTTAGGGTTAATGATGTACTTTGCCATTGTGCCCAAGTATGGGCACAAAAAGAAAAAGGTTAAATAGAGTAGTTGGCCTTTACAGCCGCTTTTACTGGCGTAATTACTCTTCTAGTTGCTTAATTTTATGCTCAATTAAAGGATCGTCAGGTACAAGTTGTTGAGCAACTTCTAATAACTGAATGGCATCATTAGGATGCTCATCTTGATGCTTAAGGGCAACATCTATTAATGGCTGAATATCAATTTTTGCCTGATGTTCCTGTACGTGAACTTCTTTTTCATCAATCAAAATATTATGAGCTTTGCTTAATAGTGTTTGACGGTGAGCTGAGTTTACATTCGCTTTATTAAGGCTTTTGTAATAATCCTCTTTAAAGCGTAAGGTTTTAGTTTGCAGACGAAATTGCGCAATATCAATTTGCTGATGCTGGATAAAATCGACGGCTACTTGCTTATAAAATCCAAACTTATTCAAATATGTGGCATGTGTGCCATGTCCCATACCAAATACTCGTAAGTGAGTTAACTGCTTATAGCGCTTAGCGTGCATTCGGTCTATACGATTAGTAGGATCGTAAATAATATAGCCTTGGGCATCTCCTAAATCTAGATCGTGATAATCTTGCTGCCAATCAAACTGCTGAGCTATATCGGTACTAGAGCGGTCATCCCACGGTACTAATTCTTTATTTTTAGTACTTACCGGATGGAAGAACAATACTTGGTTTAGTTTTAATAGTTTAGCAAAAGCGCCAACAGCAAATCCGCCACGACTTAAACCATAGCCAAGTCGACAATTAAACGGCGTAAGTAATGTTGATAATTGCTCTAGAAAAAAGATTAAATTACGATTACGAAACCAATTACTTTTACCTAAATGCTGAAAAGCGATTACGTTTACGTTTTGTTTTTGAGCTAAGTGATAACCCCATGGTGCAAAATCAGGGTGAAGATCTTGCTCTTGCACGTTAGTGCCAGCAGGGGAGAAGGTAAAAAGCAGGGGTTTATTAACGTCAACAAAATCATACTTAACAAATACATCGCCGAGTAAATCATTACCCGTCATGGGTAATCGAGTTTGTTGCTCATTGCGCGGAAGAGTTAACCATTCATCTAACCAATACAGTAATTTCATTAATCCTCCAGCTATAAGTCAATATAGATCATATCAAACTCAATGAAATTAGGTCAAACCGATAGGGTATTACTGCGCCATTTTGATTATTTCATCCCAGTCATTTTTAGTAACAGGCATTATTGATAGTCGTCCGCCCTTTTTAAGTGCGATTTCAGTAATATTGTCATTGGCTTTAATATCTTTAAGGCTAATTAATTTTTTTAAATGGCTTTGATAAGTAACCTCAACAACAACCCAACGTGGTTTGTCGCTGGTGGCTTTTGCATCGTAATAGTCGCTGCTTAAATCAAATTGAGTGGGGTCTGGGTAGGCTTCTTTGGTAACCTCGGCAATGCCGGCTACGCCCACGTGTTTGCAGCTCGAATGATAAATCATGACTGAATCACCGACTTTGACGTCGTCACGCATAAAATTTCGTGCTTGGTAATTACGCACACCTTCCCAAAGAGTCGTTTGTTTTGGTGCGTTTTTTAAGTCATCTAATGAAAACGCATCGGGTTCAGTTTTAAATAGCCAGTAAGCCATAACAGTATTCCTAACAAATATTTACTTCCCACTATTGTATAGTATCATTTGGACACTAGGGTAATGAGGAAGAAATAATGAGCCAAGTATTAGATGATTTATTGTCGTTGTTAACACTTGAAGAAATTGAGCAAGGTTTATATCGAGGACAAAGCCAAGATTTAGGTTTTGGTGCTGTATTTGGTGGTCAAGTAATGGGGCAGGCGCTTTCTGCTGCCAAAGAAACCCTACCTGAAGGGCGAATAGTTCATTCATTACATTCTTACTTTTTACGCCCAGGCGATCCGGCTAAACCCATTGTTTATGATGTAGAAACTATTCGTGATGGTAAGAGCTTTAGTACGCGCCGAGTCAAAGCAATTCAGTACGGTAAACCTATTTTTTATATGACCGCGTCATTTCAGGGTGAAGAAAATGGGTTATCGCATCAAGCGACAATGCCTGATGTTCCCGCACCTGAAGCATTACGTTCATCGCTTGAGTTTTACCAAGATAACGCTTCGCATATCCCAGAGGTTATCCGTAATAAGTTTACCCGTGAAATGCCAATTGAAATGCGACCGGTTACTTTTCATAACCCGTTTAAACCAGAGGTTATGGAGCCGGTAAAGCATATTTGGTTTAAAGCTAATGGTGAAATGCCAGACGATCAGCGTATCCATAATTACTTATTAGCGTATGCGTCTGATTTTGAGTTTTTACCAACTGCATTACAACCTCATGGTGTATCGTTTATGCAGCCAAATATGCAAGTAGCTACTATTGATCATGCAATGTGGTTTCATCGTCCATTTAGAATGGATGATTGGATTTTGTATTCAATTGATAGTCCAAGTGCGAGTAATGGGTGTGGTTTGGTACGGGGGCAGTTTTTTGATCGCCAAGGCAACTTGGTTGCTTCAACAATGCAAGAAGGGGTTATGCGTCAGCGCTAACCCCTTCTGTAAATGCATTGCTAGTTACACTGATCTTGAACTATATCGCTGATTGACTGCCAGACGCGTGCTGGCAGTAATGTTTTAAGGTGTGCGTAGGTTTCACATAGTTGTGTGCTACCTACTAAGCCCTTATCACCCTCTGATATTAATGACTCGCCACGTAAGTTTTCGATAAAACTAACAAGTACTTTTTTGTCAAAAAACTCAGGTGTTTTTATGCCGTGCAGTGTACCTAAACGTTGTGCGAGTACTTGGCTTTCTCTTTCAAGTTCTGCTTTTTCAATGCCATCACTTGTTTGAATAAAACCAATTACAATAGCGTAACGTTGTAGAGTAAAGCTAAGTGCTCGTCCAAGCATTTCAAGCTTAGCTAGGCAGTCATTACTGTTCGTTATATGAATGTTATCGCCATCAAACTCAATTAAATTTTGATCAGCAAAGTTAGCTAAAATACGCGTTATATAGTTTTCATCAAGAGGTTGTAAATACCACTCTTTAGCAAATAGCGGATAAAATGTTTTTACAAGTTGCTGGCATTGAGCAATCGTAGTGCTGTGTTGTTTAAATAGATGTAGTGCAATTAAGCTTGGTACTGCAAACAAGTGCAAAATATTGTTTCGGTAGTAATTAAACAGTACTTTTTCTTTATCGCTAATCGTAATGATTTCGCCAAACTCATCACTGATCACTTCAAACTTATTAAGCTTTAATGCATGCGTTAGTAATTGCTCTGGTGTTTCGTCTGGTGTAGTTACTTTATTACTGTAGCTGGCATCACGCTGTAAGCGCAGATAAAAATCAAGCTGTGCTAATAGCTTTGGTTTACTCAATGCTTGCTTATCATTAACCAGCAATATCATCGCTAGTAAGTTAACCGCATTAAGCGCCGCTGCATTATTAATTTTAACCATTACTTGGTCGGCAAGTTTAGTTACTTGTGATGCTAACCATTGTGGCTTTTGCACGTCAGTTGGATGTATTGAATCACGCCAATCAGGTTGGTTATCGTTTAAGTATTGGTTAATAGAGATTGGGTCGCCAAAGTTTAAATTACCACGACCGTAGTTTTTAAGGTTTTTGATTGCCTTAAAAATACCAAATATAGATTCGCCTTTTTTATCTTTACCATCTAGCTCTTTAAGGTAGGTGTTAATTTCCATGACGTGCTCGTAGCCAATGTACACAGGAACAATAGATATTGGTCTGTCTATTCCGCGTAGCATTGCTTGTAATGTCATAGATAGCATACCCGTTTTAGGCGGCAGTAAGCGTCCAGTTCGGCTTCGACCGCCCTCCGTGTAAAACTTAACAGAGTAACCTTTAATAAACAGTTGGCTTAAATACTCTTTGAATATGGCAGAATAAAGTTTATTACCTGCAAACGAGCGACGAATAAAAAACGCACCAGAGCGTCTAAATATGCCTCCGGCAGGGAAAAAGTTAAGATTTATACCTGCAGCTATATGCGGAGGTACTAAACCTAAATGATAAATAGAGTAAGTAAGCAGTAAGTAATCCATATGGCTGCGATGACAAGGCATATAAATTATTTCATGGCCTTTATCTGTTAGTTCATGAATTTGTTCGGCGTGTTTAATATCAATACCATTATAAAGCTTATTCCATAACCAAGTTAAAAACCTTTCGGCCACACGTATCATTGCTTCAGAGTAATTAGCGGCTATTTCATCAAGTAGCTTAAGTGCATTTTGACGAGCTTCTGTTTGGCTAATGTTTTTAGCGTTAGCTTCATCTTGAATTGCTTTTTTTATAGTAGGTGACGCTAATAATGAATTAAACAATTGCTCACGAGATGGCATTTTAGGGCCTGTAGCAGCTAGCTTTTGGCGCTTAAAGTGAACACGCGCTACGCGTAATAATTTATGAGGTAACTCACTTACGTCGGCTTTTTCATTGACTAAAAGTGATAAGTCGAGTGGTTGGCTAAAGCGAATAAAGTTATCGCGCCCTGAAAATAACACCACAAAAAACTTTCTAAACCAGCTTGGAGTAAGAGAGTGTGTAATTAAAGTACGTAGTCCTGGCTTTTCTTTACCTGGATCGCGCCCCCATAAAATAGTAACAGGCACCACTTGTACGTTTTGCTGACCGCTTTTTATTAAGTACTCAATAATTTGCTTGCCTTGGGCTAAAGCATTGGTTGGTTTTGCTTCATCACCAAATAACGGTGGAGGATTTTTAATACCAATAAAACGGTCTAAATTTTGAGTCCCTAGCACTTGCTCTTCTGTTGGGCTAGGTAGGCCATTCTTTTTACAAACATGTGCCAGCGCGGCTAAATCAAAACGTGAATTTAAACGCACTATGTAAAATGTAGGGTACTCAGGGTTTAGATCATACTGTTTAATAGGATTTTCTGGCAGCACTTTGCTTTTCACAAATAAGCGACTAAATCCAGCAGACATAACATTTAAACAATAATTAAAAATACGCATCGACTCACCATATTGAGAGTATTAAGGGCAAAATTAGCGCAACAGGATACCATAATATCTAAAAATCCCTTAGTTTGCGCAATTAAGATGTTTAGTTGTTTGTTGACTAGCATCAAAAGCATTAGTTCAAGTATAGCTATTGAACATGTATGGACGCATATTTAATCAAATTAGTATTCATTACATTGTTTCTAAATAGTTGTTGCATTTATCACCAATACCTCTATAATACGCAGGCTTTCAAAATTCCTCTGGGAATTAGAAAGGATAAATTAAGCTTGGATTTCAAGCTAATAAACAGGAGTTCCGATTTGGAACTCAACGTAGATATAATCAAACAGCCGACATCTTAAGTTTTAAGATTGTTTCGGTCGTTTTTTTATGCTCTTTTATATGCTCTTTATATTGAGGTTAAGAATGTCAAATCAACGCATTCGTATTCGCCTAAAAGCTTTTGACCACCGTTTGATTGACCAATCAACGGCAGAAATCGTGGAAACTGCGAAACGCACTGGCGCACAAGTACGTGGTCCAATCCCACTACCTACACGCTTTGAACGTTTTACTGTACTAACTTCACCGCACGTTAATAAAGATGCGCGTGATCAGTACGAGATCCGCACCCATAAACGTCTGATAGACATCGTAGAACCAACTGACAAGACTGTAGACGCGCTTATGCGTTTAGATCTTGCTGCTGGTGTTGATGTTCAAATCAGCCTGGGTTAATCGAAAGATTAGAGAGGTTTTAGGAAAATGGCATTAGGTCTAGTCGGTCGTAAAGTGGGTATGACACGAATCTTCACTGAAGATGGTGTATCTATCCCTGTGACAGTTATTGAAGCGACACCTAACCGCATTGCTCAGATCAAATCTGACGCAACAGACGGTTATAACGCGCTTCAAGTAACCGCAGGCACTAAAAAAGCAAGTCGTGTAAACAAAGCTAAAGCGGGTCATTTCGCTAAAGCTGGTGTTGAAGCGGGTCGCGGTCTGTGGGAATTCCGCCTTAACGGTGGTGAAGGCGATTTTGAAGTAGGCGCTGAGCTTACTGTTGAATTATTCAACGAAATCAACAAGGTTGACGTAACCGGTACTTCTAAAGGTAAAGGTTTCCAAGGTGGTGTTAAGCGCTGGAATTTCAGCATGCAAGACGCGACACATGGTAACTCTCTATCTCACCGTGCTCCTGGTTCAATCGGTCAAAACCAATCACCTGGTAAGGTGTTTAAAGGTAAGAAAATGGCCGGTCATATGGGTGCTGAGCGTGTAACGACTCAAAACTTAGAACTAGTTCGCGTTGACGCTGAGCGTAATTTGCTTTTAGTTAAGGGTGCAGTACCTGGAGCTATTGGCGGTGACGTTATCGTTAAACCAGCTGTTAAAGCATAAGTCCTGGAGATTTAGTGATGGAATTAGCAATTAAAGACGCTTCTGGCGGTCTTGAAGTTTCTGAAGCTACTTTTGGACGTGAGTTTAACGAAGCATTAGTACACCAAGTAGTTGTTGCATACGCAGCAGGTGCTCGTCAAGGTACTCGTGCTCAGAAGACACGTTCTGAAGTAAGCGGTGGTGGTAAAAAACCATGGGCTCAAAAAGGTACTGGCCGTGCACGTGCCGGTACAATCCGTAGCCCAATTTGGCGTTCAGGTGGCGTTAGCTTTGCAGCTAAACCACAAGACCACAGCCAAAAAGTAAACCGTAAAATGTACCGTGGTGCGATTAAAAGCATCTTATCTGAATTAGTTCGTCAAGAGCGTTTAATCGTTGTTGAAAGTTTTGCTCTAGCAGCACCAAAAACTAAAGAACTAGTTGCTAAGCTTAAAGAACTTGAGCTTAAAGATGTTCTTATCGTGACTGAAGAAGTAGATGAAAATCTTTTCTTATCGGCACGTAACCTTTATAAGGTTGACACACGTGATGTAGCTGGTATCGATCCTGTAAGCTTAATTGCTTTCGATAAGGTACTTATTACAGCCGCTGCTGTTAAGCAACTTGAGGAGGCGCTAGCATGATTCGCGAAGAACGTCTTTTAAAAGTGATCCTTGCTCCACATATCTCTGAAAAAAGCACAATTGCTGCTGAAGAAAACAATACTATTGTTTTTAAAGTAGTAAATGACGCAACTAAAGCTGAAATTAAAGTAGCAGTTGAGAAGCTTTTTGAAGTAGAAGTAACGGGTGTTCGCACACTTAACGTTAAGGGTAAAACAAAACGTACTGGCGCACGTTTCGGTCGTCGTAGCGACTGGAAAAAAGCTTACGTTACTCTTAAAGAAGGCAGCGAGCTAGACTTTGTCGGCGGCGCCGAGTAATAAGGGGATAGAATTATGGCACTTCAAAAGTGTAAGCCTACTTCTGCGGGCCGTCGTCACCTAGTTAAAGTGGTTAACTCTGATCTACATAAGGGTAAGCCATACGCACCACTTTTAGAGAAAAACTCTAAATCAGGTGGTCGTAATAACAATGGTCGTATTACGGTTCGTCATATCGGTGGTGGTCATAAACAACATTACCGTTTAATCGATTTTAAACGTACTAAAGATGGCATTCCAGCCACTGTTGAACGTTTAGAATACGATCCAAATCGTAGCGCAAACATCGCTCTTGTATTATATGCAGACGGTGAGCGTCGTTACATTATCGCACCAAAAGGCTTAAAAGCTGGCGATGCAATCCAGTCTGGTGTTGATGCACCAATCAAACCTGGTAATGCATTACCAATGCGTAATATGCCTGTAGGTTCGACTGTTCACAACGTAGAATTAAAACCAGGTAAAGGTGCTCAAATCGCACGTTCTGCTGGTGCATACGTTCAAATCCTTGCTCGTGATGGTCAGTATGTAACATTACGTCTTCGTTCAGGCGAAGTTCGTAAAGTTGAATCTGATTGTCGTGCGACTCTAGGTGAAGTAGGCAATGCTGAGCATATGCTTCGTTCACTTGGTAAAGCAGGTGCAAATCGCTGGCGTGGTATTCGTCCGACAGTTCGTGGTGTTGCCATGAACCCGGTAGATCACCCACACGGTGGTGGTGAAGGTCGTACATCTGGTGGTCGTCATCCTGTGTCTCCATGGGGTAAACCGACTAAAGGTGCGAAGACGCGTAAGAACAAGCGTACGGATAAATTTATAGTACGTCGTCGTACTAAGTAATATTGAGGAATAGCCATGCCACGCTCTCTCAAGAAGGGTCCTTTTATAGACCTACACTTGCTGAAGAAGGTAGAGAAAGCTTTGGAAAGCGGTGAGAAAAAGCCAATTAAAACTTGGAGCCGTCGTTCAATGATCATACCTAACATGATCGGATTGACCATTGCTGTCCATAATGGTCGCCAGCACGTACCAGTTTTCGTTTCTGACGAAATGATCGGTCACAAACTAGGTGAATTTGCACCAACTCGCACTTACCGTGGCCATGCTGCGGATAAGAAAGCGAAGAAACGATAAGAGGGGAAGATAAATGCAAGCATTAGCTAAACATAAATTCGCCTCTGGTTCGGCGCAAAAAGCACGTCTAGTTGCAGATCAGATCCGCGGGTTACCTGTAGATCGCGCACTAGAAATCCTGGCGTACAGCCCTAAGAAAGCGGCTGTATTAGTTAAGAAAGTACTTGAGTCTGCTATTGCTAACGCAGAGCATAACGAAGGTGCTGACATTGATGAGCTTCGTATAACAACGATCTTTGTGGACGATGGTCCTACAATGAAACGTATTATGCCTCGTGCTAAAGGACGCGCAGATCGCATCCTTAAGCGTACAAGCCATATCACTGTTATGGTTTCAGATAGCTAGGAGTATAAGTAATGGGACAAAAAGTTCATCCTACTGGTATTCGCCTAGGTATATCTAAACCTTGGGTTTCTACCTGGTACGCGAGTTCAAAAGATTTCTCTGCACAGCTTTTTGGCGATCACAAAGTTCGTACATTCCTTACTAAGGAATTAAAAACGGCTTCTGTGTCTAAAATCGTTATTGAGCGTCCAGCAAAATCAATCCGAGTAACAATTCACACGGCTCGTCCGGGTGTTGTTATCGGTAAAAAAGGCGAAGACGTAGAAAAATTACGTCAAGCGGTAACTAAAATCGCTGGTGTACCTGCTCAGATTAATATCTCTGAAGTACGTAAACCAGAACTAGATGCACAACTAGTAGCAGACGGCATTGCCTCTCAACTAGAACGTCGTGTTATGTTCCGTCGCGCTATGAAGCGTTCGGTACAAAATGCAATGCGCATCGGTTCTAAAGGGATTAAAGTTGAAGTTAGCGGTCGTCTTGGCGGCGCTGAAATCGCACGTTCAGAATGGTATCGTGAAGGTCGTGTACCTCTACATACTCTTCGTGCTGATATCGATTACGCAACTTCTGAAGCCTTAACCACTTATGGTATCATTGGTGTTAAAGTTTGGATCTTCAAAGGCGAAGTTATTGGTGGTTTACCATTAGTACAAGAGCAAGAGAAGCCAGCTAAACGCGCACCAAAGAAAGCCAAGAAAAGTGCTAAGTAGAGGTAGCGAGTAATGTTACAGCCAAAACGTACAAAATTCCGTAAAATGCACAAAGGCCGCAACCGCGGTTTAGCGCAAAACGGTAACAAAGTAAGCTTCGGTACTTTCGGATTGAAAGCAACTGGCCGTGGCCGTATGACTGCTCGTCAAATCGAAGCAGCTCGTCGTGCTATGACGCGTCACGTGAAACGTCAAGGTAAAATCTGGATTCGTGTCTTCCCTGACAAACCGATTACAGAAAAACCTCTTGAAGTTCGTATGGGTAAAGGTAAAGGTTCTGTTGAATATTGGGTTGCTGAAATTCAGCCTGGTAAAGTACTTTACGAAATGGAAGGTGTTTCAGAAGAGCTTGCTCGTGAAGCGTTTGACCTTGCTGCTCGTAAACTGCCATTCAAAACAACTTTCGTAACTCGGACGGTAATGTGATGAAAGCTAGCGAACTAAAAGATAAAAGCGTAGAAGAGCTTAATGCTGAACTTCTAGGACTACTTCGTGAGCAATTTAATATGCGCATGCAAGCTAGCACTGGTCAGTTAGCTCAGACACACACGCTAAGAACAGTACGCCGCGATATCGCGCGTGTAAAAACAGTTATTAACCAGAAGGCAGGTCAATAATGAGCGATAAAATTCGTACTCTTCAAGGCCGTGTAATCAGCGACAAGATGGAAAAATCTTTCACTATCGCTATCGCACGTTATGTGAAGCACCCAATCTATGGGAAATTCATTAAACGTACGACTAAGTTACACGTACATGACGAAAATAACACAGCAAAAGCGGGTGACGTAGTTACTATCCGTGAATGCGCACCAATTTCTAAGAATAAATCTTGGACTTTAGTAGACGTTATTTCTAGTCCAAAACAAGCTTAATTTTTAATTAAGTTAGTTTTGTAAAAAAGCCCTGGCATTAGCCGGGGCTTTTTGTTTTCTGGAACTGCCTTATCCTGAAACGTGTTTACACATTTAGGACTTATACCAATCCGCAATAATACTTAATCATTTTGCGGGGCTAAACGTGTCGCTACCTGCGTTAAAAAATGCTCATTTAGAACAACTAAATAGCGAATTTCTGCCTACCTATCAACACGTTTTTCCAGCCTCAAAATAGATCACTTAATTAAGCGAATTGGTATTATTTTATGAAAACTATGAAAACTATGAAAACT